>CAMDSU010000021.1 GCA_945907335.1 Bordetella parapertussis
CCCATGCCACCCTCTTGCGCTATGGCGATGGCGAGTCTGGCTTCGGTGACCGTGTCCATGGCGGCAGAAACCAGGGGCAGGTTCAGCGAAATGCGGCGTGAGAACTGGGTGGAAAGGCGGGTGTCCTTGGGCAGGACTTGGGAGTATGCGGGGACCAGCAACACATCGTCGAAGGTCAGCGCTTTGCCGAGGAGGCGCATAAGGTAGATCTCCAAAAAATAGATTCTACCGACCCACCGGCCGGGTGTTGCACAAACCCTCAGCAGCCGGAAAATGAATATAAAAGCATCGTTATGTGTGGCTAATAACCGGCTTTGGCGCCTGCACGTCGCTTGGCAAACAAGCCCGCAGCTTTTGCACCTTGGCGTTGAAATCGCTCGCGTCTGGCGACTTTGGGATCGACCCGCAAAGGGCGCAGGATTTCCAGTCGATCGCCATCTTGCAAAACATGCAGGGCTTCAACCGGTTTGCCCCATACCGCCGTATGCCATTGTTGCGCTGGCTGCGCAGCAAAATCCGCTGACTGCGCTGACAAAAAAGCCATGGCCTGATCGACGGTGGCACCGGTGTCAGCCTGCCAGACAAGCGCATGCACCTGACGCTGGGCGGGAGACCAAATAATGTCGATATTCACCGCTGATAAACCGCTTCAGCACGTTTGACAAAAGCATCCACCAAGGTCGAAGCGATTTTGTCGAACACCGGGCCCACAAGAGCGCCGAATACTGAATCAAAGCTGTAGGACAACTTCAACTCGACCCGACAGGCCTGTTCTTCTCCGAGCGGAATGAAATCCCACACCCCGCTCAAATGCTTGAACGGACCGTCAATCAATTCGAGTTGGACTTGTCTACCGTCAATATGGGTGTTTTGTGTGGTGAAGCTTTTGTGCAAACCGCTAAACGCCATGCCGATGCGTGCGGTCATGCCGCTGTCGGTTTGGGTGAGTATTTCAGCCTTGTCGCACCAAGGAAGAAACTGGGGATAGGTCGGCACATCGACAATCAAATCGAACATTTCACGGGCACTGAACCAGATCAATACAGACTTCTCAATGGTTTTCATAGAATGCAGTTCATGCCACACTGGCGTTGCGGGCAATTGTAAAGAACCCGTCTTGTTTATTTTCCTCTCTTATGGCCAGCAAAACAGCACCCCAAACCCGGATCGCGGACAACAAAAAAGCCGCCTTCAATTATTTTTTTGAAGAACGCCTTGAGGCGGGCATGGTGCTGGAAGGCTGGGAAGTGAAGGCTGCGCGCGAGGGAAAAGTCCAACTGACGGACGGCTATGTGGTGATTCGCAACGGCGAGATGTATGTGATTGGTTGCCAAATCAACCCATTGAAAACCGCCTCAACGCATGTCAACCCTGACGCTGTACGCTCACGAAAATTGCTGCTGCACAAAGAAGAAATACGCAGACTCATAGGCAAAGTAGAGCAAAAAGGCTATACGTTAGTGCCCTTAAATTTACATTGGAAAAACGGCCGCATCAAATGTGAAATTGCGTTGGCCAAAGGCAAAGCCGAACACGATAAACGCGACACCATCAAAGACCGCGAAGGCAAGCGCGAGGTTGAGCGCGCGATGAAACAACGCACACGTTAAAAATCAGGGCTGCCAACTCGCCCGCCCCGCTTCCATCACCAAGCGACGGTCGCAGCGCCGGCTCAACGCCAAGTCATGCGTGACCAACACCAATGTGGTGCCCAACTCTTGGTTCAGATTCAACATCAATTGCATGATGGTCTCGCCTGTGGCGTGGTCCAAACTGCCCGTGGGCTCATCCGCCAGCAGCACCTGTGGTTTGACCACAAAAGCGCGTGCCAATGCCACACGTTGTTGTTCGCCACCGCTCATGACTTTGGGATAGTGGTTCAAGCGCTCTGCCAAACCCACCCGAGCCAGCATGTCGCGGGCCAAGGGCTTGGGGTCTGAATGCCCGGCGAGCTCCAAGGGCAGCATGACGTTTTCAAGCGCAGTCAAAGGAGCCAGCAGCTGAAAACTTTGAAAAACAAATCCGATGTGTTTGGCGCGCATTGCGGCACGCTGGTCTTCGTCCAGCACAAACATATCTTGGCCAGCCAAATGCACCGTTCCGCGTGTTGGAGTGTCCAAGCCGGCCATGATGGTCAGCAAGGTGCTTTTCCCAGAACCCGACGCGCCGACAATCGCCACAGTCTCCTGCGGCATCAAGGTGAAATCAATATCGCGGAGAATGTCCAAGGTACCGGCGGCATCCGTCACCGATTTATACAAATGTGAGACCGAGATCAAAGCTGAGGACATTCCGTGAATTCCGTGTTGAGACGAAGATACTTTAACCGGCTGGCTGTAGGCTTGTTTGCGCTAGGTCTTTCATCGCATGCAGTGGGCACCACAAAGTCCTCGCATATTTTGGTGGTGGGCGACTCTTTGAGCGCGGAATACGGCATTGCCAGGGGCACGGGTTGGGTGGCTTTGCTGAACAAACAATTGGCCAAAGACAAACCGCAATGGCAAGTGGTCAACGCCAGCATCAGTGGCGACACCACTGCCGGCGGTTTGGCGCGTCTGTCCACTTTGCTGCAACAGCACCAACCGAAAGTGGTGGTGATTGAGCTCGGGGGCAACGATGCCTTGCGCGGCTTTCCACTCAAAACCACAGAAAACAACCTCATACAAATGGTGGCCGCCTGTCACAAGGCCAAGGCAACTGTGCTGTTGATAGGCATGCAAGTTCCCCCCAACTACGGCCAAGAATACGCGCAAGAATTCAGCCGTATGTTTGTACGCATCAGCCAGCAGCAACGCACGCAACTCGTACCTTTCTTGCTCAAAGGCGTTGCCGATGCCGCAGACCCCACGGCATTGTTTCAACCTGACCGTATCCATCCCAAAGCACAAGCACATCCCATCATCTTGTCCAATGTGTGGCCTGTGCTCAAAAGAATGCTCTGATGGCAGCACACCCCATCAGCGCACAAGCCGCTATCGAACGCATGGGGCTTGCACCGTCTGGCAAAGGATTCAACGACATCATTGATGCACGCACTGAAGATGAATTTGCACTCGACCATTTGCCTGGCGCCGTCAATTGGCCTTCATTGACCAACGAAGAACGTATCCGCGTCGGGACGCTGTACAAGCAGGTCAGTCCCTTTGAAGCCAACAAAATCGGGGCCATGCTGGTGGCCTCCAACATTGCCCGTCATATCGAGCACTCGGTCATGGGTTTGTCCAAAGATTGGCAGCCGTTGATCTATTGTTGGCGCGGCGGTAAACGCAGTGGCTCGTTAGCTTTGGTGCTTGGGCAAATCGGTTTTCGGGTGTGGTTGATTGAAGGCGGCTACAAAGCATTTCGAGCGGCCATGTTGCACGATATTTCTCGCTTGGTCGAAGGATTGCATCTGCGCATCATCACAGGGCCTACGGGGTCGGGCAAAACCCGCTTGCTGCACGCATTGGCAGCCTGCGGTGCGCAGGTGCTTGATCTGGAAGATCTGGCCTGCCATCGCAGTTCTGTGCTGGGCCGTATTCCCGGTGTGCCCCAGCCCAGCCAAAAACATTTCGATACTTTGGTCTGGAACAAACTGCGACAGTTTGACCCACAAAAAACAGTTTTCGTCGAGGCAGAAAGCAAAAAAGTGGGCAACCTGGCGGTGCCTCAGGTGCTGATGGACGCCATGCGACAAAGCCCTTGTATTGACTTGCAACTGAGTGACGATGAGCGCGTGAAGTTGTTGTTAGAAGACTATGCGTTTTTTGCCAATGACCATGAATTGTTTGCGCAGCGGTTGTCTTTGCTGACAGCACTCAAAGGCAACGCCGTGGTGAATGCATGGCGAGCGCAATTGGAAAGGGCTGAGGTTGAACCCGTGGTGAGAGACTTGTTGCTGCACCACTACGACCCGACCTACGCCAAATCGGTGGAGAGAAATTTTGTGCATATTTCAAATGCTGAACCAGCACAATTGGCAGACCGGCATAGCACCAGCATGCAAGCCTTGGCCATCAAACTCATGGGGCAATTTGGTTAATGAAACGGCGCTAAGGCTTGCGCCAAATCATCAATCAAGTCTTGCGGGCTTTCTAAGCCAATGGACAGGCGGACATAGCCACCTTCCAGCATTGCGGGATCAGCCATTTGACGCATAGATTTCAATGCGTACGGCACCACCAAACTGATGGGGCCGGCCCAGCTGAAAGCCAACTTGAACAATGTCAATCGGTTACAAAAATCATCGACTTGAGATGGCTTGAACCGCGAATGAAAACGCAAGCCCAACAAACTGGCAGCAGCCCCAGCAGCGTGCACGGGAGAGTCATCGCGTTGCCCATTTGCACACAGCTCACGCCAATGCGCGTGGCCAGGTGAAGTCGCAACGGCTGGATGAAGCACCTGGGCGAATGCAGGCTGCTGCAAACACCATGCAGCCACTTGGCGACAACTTACATCCTGCGCTTTGTAACGTAGGTCCATGGTGGGCAAAGATCGCAATACCAACTCTGCGTCATTGGCACCCACCCCATATCCCAACCGCATATGGCTGAGCTTGAGTGTTTTGGCCAAATCGTCGCGACAAGTGGTGACACTGCCCATCAGCACGTCTCCCCCGCCACTGGGGTATTTGGTCAATGCGTGCACGCTGATATCGACGCCGCGTTGTTGCGGGTCTGCTGCATCGCAAAAATCGAAAGGGGGAAATGCCACACCGGCACCCCATGTGTTGTCCAATGCAGTCAACACGCCATGCGATTGGCAGATGCGAAGCAACGCGGGTAAATCAGGGAACTCAAGCGTGACCGAGCCAGGTACCTCTAACCACACCAATCGGGTTTGCGGGCCAATGGCTTGCGCCAAACTCTCGGGATGCATCGGGTCGTAATATTGGTGACTGATGCCCCAACGCGCCAACTCCACCTCTGCCAACGATTTCAAAGGGGCATAGGCGTTGTCTGGAATCAGAATTTCATCCCCCGACTTGAGCAACGCCAAATTGACCTGTGCCAATGCCGCCAAGCCACTGGGCAACAGCACCGCATGCTTGGCACCTTCAAGCTGACACAGTCTTTCTTCTAGGGTGAACGTGGTCGGCGTGCCATGCAAGCCGTAGGTGTAGCCAGTTTTGTCCAGCCAATTGCGATCGCGCAAGGCGGCCACGTTGGGAAAAAAAACCGATGAGGCCTTGTGAACCGCTATCTGCGGGGACTGAAAATCCTGCGGTGCAACATACCCGTGGTGAATCAGCGCGGTATCAGGCTTCATGCCTCAAACCCGCCACTTCTCCAGCAAATGTTCAGGGCGTAGGGTGTCGTAGGCTTCAAATGGTTGATGTATCCATGGATTAGTGGGTAAAAATTCCACCGAAAAATCCGGCATAAAACTGGAAACGCCTTTGGTCCAAATAACAGCACTGCGCAGTTCAGTGATCGGTGAATAATTGTTTTTCAACAAATCGATGACCGCGTTTAAGGTATGGCCAGAGTCGGCCAAATCATCGACCAGCAACACCCGTCCGGCAATCTCACCCTTGGGGGTGGTGATGTAACGCGCAATGTCCAAATGGCCTTGCACAGTACCGCCTTCAGAACGGTAGGAACTGGTGGACATGATGGCCAAAGGTTTGTCAAAAATGCGTGACAGCACGTCGCCGGGACGCATGCCGCCTCTGGCCAAACACAAAATGGTGTCGAACTCCCATCCGGACTGGTGAATTTTTATGGCCAGTTTTTCTACCAGGTTGTTGTATTCGTCGTAGGACACATACAGGTGTTTACCGTCTTCAGTCAGCATGGCAGGGCTCGCATTTCAAGGTTGAAAAGGATCGCGGATCAAAATGGTGTGGTCGCGGTCCGGGCTCGTGGAAATCATGTGAATGGGCACACCGGTGACTTCTTCGATGCGCCTGAGATAGGCTTGCGCCTGCACAGGCAAGCGGTGGTAATCTGTGATGCCCACTGTGCTGTCGGTCCAGCCCGCCATGGTTTCATACACCGGCTGACAGTCCGCAATATCGTCAGCGCCCATGGGCAATATATCGGTGTATTGGCCGCGCAATTGGTAACCCGTGCAAAGCTTGAGTTCGCTCAAACCATCAAGCACATCGAGTTTGGTGATGCACAAACCCGTCAATCCATTCACCTGCGCACTGCGTTTGAGCAAAGCCGCATCAAACCATCCACATCGGCGGTAACGGCCCGTGGTGGTGCCTTTTTCAGCACCCACGGTACTCATATGCCAGCCAGGGGTGTTGGGCACATCCCAATCGAGTTCGGTGGGGAAAGGCCCCCCACCTACGCGCGTGCAATAGGCCTTGGTGATACCCAATATGTAGTGCAACAGGCCGGGACCCACGCCAGCGCCTGCAGCAGCATTGCCCGCCACGCAGTTGCTTGACGTGACGAACGGGTAAGTGCCGTGGTCCACATCCAGCAAGGTGCCTTGTGCACCTTCAAACAACAGGTTGGCACCGCTGGCATGCGCATCATTGAGTTCGCGCGACACATCGGCCATCATGGGTTTGAGCAGTTCTGCATGCCGCATGGCTTCATCGAACACAGCTTGAAATTGCACCTCGCCGTTGTGCAAATAAGGCTGCAATGCCTCACCGAATGAAAATTGTTGCGAGCCTAAATACGTGGTCAATACATGGTTGTGCAACTTCAGCAGTTCGCGCAGTTTGTCGGCAAACCGAGCGGGGTGTTTCAAATCTTGAACGCGTAATGCGCGTCTGGCAATTTTGTCTTCATAGGCCGGACCAATGCCTCGTCCTGTCGTGCCGATTTTCTCAGAGCCACCTTGCTCACGAGCTGCTTCACGGGCAACATCAAGCGCCGCATGAAAAGGCAATATCAGGGGACACGCCTCGCTGATACGCAAACGGGAACGCACCTCGACACCTGCTTTTTCCAGTCCTTCAATTTCCTCAAACAGCTTGCCCGCAGACAACACCACGCCGTTGCCGATATAGCAAAGGATACCGGGGCGCATGATGCCGCTGGGAATCAAATGCAAAGCAGTTTTGACGCCGTTGATAACCAGCGTGTGACCAGCGTTGTGACCGCCTTGAAACCGCACGACTCCTTGTGCACGTTCGGTCAACCAATCCACCAATTTGCCTTTGCCTTCATCACCCCATTGGGTTCCCACCACCACCACATGTCTCGCCAGCTTGGTATTCATAACTTCTTCTTTGTCTCAGTTGGTGTTCAAAGAGCGTACAGTCCACGCACCTTGGTGTTGGGTCAATTCACGGTCGCAGTGGAATTCATCGACTTCGCTTTCGTGGCCGGGCAAGAGGCACACTACGGTGTGTCCTTGGGCGCGCAACTGCGCAATCGCTTGGCTCAAGTTGGGGTCTTCGCTCCATGGGGCCCGAATCGCCGCTTGGGGTTGGGGATGCGGCAATAAGCCCACCAGTACTTTGATGTCTAAGCTAAAGCCGACCGCGGAACGCTTGCGACCGAACACTGCACCGATTTCATCGTATCTGCCGCCACGCACCAATGCGTCGCTGGTGTCAGGCACAAAGATAGAAAATCTCGGTCCGCTGTAGTACGCATAGCCACGCAAATCCGCCAAATCGATACTGATGGCTTGGTCGGCGTGGCCGGCCAGCCAAGCCAATTCGTCGAGCGCCTTGAGCACTTGTGGCCATGCAGCGAATTCGGTTTTGGCGTGTGCTAACACCTCAAGCCCACCGTACATTTGCACCAAAGCCAAAAGTGCCTTGGCCAAATTGCTTGGTAATTGCTTGCCCAGTTCGCGCATGGCACTGATATTTTTGTGGGTCAGCGCAGCGGTTACTGATTGGTGCTGCACTTCGGTCAATGCGTGGCCCGAAAGTAAGGAAGGCAATATGCGCGCATGGCTCAGGTCTACATGGAAATCGGTCAAGTGACTGGCTCGAAGACTTTGGGTGGCCAATTGCAAAATCTCAAGATCGGCTTCGAGTCCGTCGTGACCGTAAATTTCTGCACCCATTTGCAATGGCTCACGGGTTGCATAAGGGCTTGCAGGCAAAGTGTGGACCACGGGACCGCAGTAGCAAAGCCGGGTCACACCTTGGCGGTTGAGCAAATGGGCATCAATGCGCGCCGTTTGAGGAGTGGTGTCAATACGCAAACCCAAGGTGCGACCAGAGAGTTGGTCGACCATCTTGAAGGTTTGTAAATCCTGGGCGCTGTTGCTGCCGGGCAGCAAGGATTCGGTATGTTCAAGTAATGGCGGCATGACCAATTCATAACCAAAGCCACGCGCAGTGTCCAAGCACAAACGCCTTAGTTCTTCGATGTGCCGAGCCTCAGAAGGCAAAATGTCAGCGATGTGATCCGGCAAAACCCAGGCAGCCATAGTGTGCAATGCTGTTAAAAAAGTGATTCTACCGATCTGAGAGAGGGCTCAGGCTGTCAGCCAAAGACGAGCACGACCAAGATGTTTAGCCGCGCAACCTGCCCCCAGCGATAACCCGCAAACAAGCCCATTCCATGCAATGCGAATACGGAATTATTTTTTGGCGGGTGCGCCACCCCGCATGGCTTTGAAAAATTCACTGCTGGGGTCTAGCACCATGACATCTGATTTTTTATTGAAGCTGGATTTGTAGGCTTCAATGCTTTGGTAAAACTGTGCAAATTGCGCGTCCTTGCCAAATGCGTCGGCGTATAAACGGGCCGCTTCTGCATCACCTTCACCTTTGATTTTCTGGGCATCACGGTATGCATTGGCCAATGTCACTTCACGTTGGCGGTCGGCATCAGCACGGATTTTTTCTCCCTCAGCCCCGCCGGTAGAACGCAATTCATTGGCGACACGCTTTCGTTCGGCTTCCATGCGTCGATACACAGACTCGGTGATGGTGTCCACATAGTCCGCTCGGGTGATGCGCACATCGACCACGTCAATACCCCAAGGGTTTGATCCTTTGACGATTTCGATCACTTCGCGCTTGACGTCCACCATCAACTCCTCGCGCTTGAGCGACAACAGATCTTTGACGGTTCGTTTGTTGATTTCCTCTTGGAACGCATTGCGAACCACGCGGGTCAATTGTTGCGCCCCAGCTTTTTCGTCCAAACCGACGTTTCGGATGTATTGGGAGGGGTCGGAAATACGCCAGCGCACAAACCAGTCAATCACCATGCGTTGCTTTTCTGCGGTCAACATGGGCTCAGAGTCCACATTGTCTAGCGTCAGCAAACGCTTGTCGATGAAATTCACGTTTTGAAACGGCGGGGGTAATTTGAAATTCAACCCCGGCTCGGTGATCACTTTTTTGATCTGTCCCAACGAGTACACCACACCATACTGTCGTTGGTCCACGACAAACACAGTCGAGCTAAAGATGAGCAATGCCAACAATAGCGTTGAAATATATAAACCAATTTTGTTCATGTCTGGTACGCCTTAACGGGAATCACGTTCGCGCTGCCGGATGTCGCGGCTGCGGCTGGTGCTTTCAATGGTGGCCGGAGATGGCACAGAACCATTGGAAGATGAATCGTTCATGGTAGGTGCTGCAGGTGCCGACAAGTCAGCGCCGCTGGCACTGTTCAATTGCATGATTTTGTCCAGCGGTAAATACAGCATGTTTGAGCCTTGTCGCGATTCCACCAACACCTTGGTGACATTGCTGTACATCTCTTTCATCGCATTGATATACAGACGATCGCGGGTGACTTGGGGCGCCTTTTGGTATTCACTGTAAAGGGAACGGAAACGCTGGGCATCACCCTGGGCTTGCGCCACGATGCGAGATTTGTATGCATCGGCTTCTTCCTTCAAACGGGAGGCTGCACCGACCGCGCGCGGTATCACATCATTGGCATAAGCCTCGGCCTCGTTCTTGGCACGTTCGCGTTCTTGGCCGGCCTTGAGCACATCGTCAAACGCAGCCTGTACCTGCTCAGGAGGCCTTACACCGCCTTGCTGCAAATTGATACCCACAACCTCTATGCCCACTTTGTAGCGGTCCAAAATGGTTTGCATGATCATGCGCACACGCGGCGCAATTTGCTCTCGGTCTTCTGACAAAGCCGCGTCCATGCGCATTTTTCCGACCACCTCGCGCACTGCGGTTTCTGCCGCTTGCATCACCGCATCTGTCGGGTTTTTGCTTTCAAACAAGTAGGCACGCGCATCGGTCAACCGGTATTGAACGGCAAATTTGATCTCGACAATATTTTCATCCTCGGTCAGCATGGCCGACTCACGCAAACCGGTGGCTTTGATGATGGCGTCGCGGCCAATGTCCAAGGAACGAATTTGCGTGACAAACACCACCTCGTGGCGTTGAATCGGATAAGGCAAGCGCCAGTTGAAACCCGCGCCTACGGAGCTGTGGTAGCGCCCAAACTGGGTGATGACAGCTTGCTGCCCCTCTTGAACAATGAAAAATCCAGTGGCCAGCCAAATAAGAAAAAATACACCTGCCACCACACCCAGACCCAAACCGGCGTTTTTAAAGGGTTGAGGAAAACCACCGCCAGAACCGGGCGGGGGCGCACCAGGTCCGCGCTTGCCACCAAATAACTGGCCCAGTTTTCGGTTCAAATCGCGCCACAATTCGTCCAAATCTGGCGGGCCGTTGTTGCCGCTAGGCGGTCTGCGGTTTCCTTCGGGTGGCGGGTTGTTGTTACCTGGTTCGGAGCCGTTGGAAATATTTTGAGGCTGCCCATCGCTACGGCCCCAACGACCGTCGTTCAAGTTGAACGCGCCTAACAATTTGCGCCACAGCGCGATGAAAACCAAACGCATCCACTGGGCAAACCACTGCATGTGGGTCACCCAGTTTGTCAAAGGCCAGGCTGAGGTTTTAAGGTTCATTTGAAATCAGTCAAAAAAGCTGTAAGTCGACATTGTGCCTAAAGTGGCTTGACACTTGAATTTGCCTTAGGTTACATGCGCCGACTGAAGGGTTAAAAGGGAATCTGCATGGGCCTGGGCCTGCTGCAAAATGCGTTGACGCAAACCATCCAGATTGAAACCGGTGCCTGCGCTCAAAAACATTCGGTTAAAGGCTTGCCCATCGTGCACATACAAATCATGCAGCATTTGGGGTTGGTTTTCTGGGGCCAAGGCATCTATTTTGTTGAAGATCAACCATTGGGGTACATCTTGTGCCCCGATGTCTTGCAAAACAGACATGACTTGATCGATTTGTTCTGGATAGTTTGGGTGTGACGCATCCACCACATGCAACAACAAATCTGCCGAGGTGGCTTCTTGCAGAGTGGCTTCAAATGCATCAACCAGACCGTGCGGTAAATCGCGAATGAATCCCACGGTGTCTGACAGCGACAAATGCGATCCGCCACCCCCGTCATGCGGCAAATACAACTGGCGTGTGGTGGTGTCCAAGGTGGCAAACAATTGGTCAGCCGCATAGGCGCGGGCTTTGACCAAAGCATTGAAGAGCGTGGATTTGCCCGCGTTGGTATAGCCCACCAGCGACACGTTGAACACCTGATTGCGCTGGCGTTGCTTGCGTTGCGTGTTGCGCTGTCGCTTGACCTTGGTCAAGCGTTCCTTGGTGCGCTTGATAGATTCGCCAATCATGCGCCGGTCAAGTTCAATCTGTGTTTCTCCCGGGCCGCCACGGTTGCCAATACCCCCACGCTGGCGCTCCAGGTGCGACCAGCGCCTGACCAATCGGGTGCTGAGGTATTGCAGTCTGGCCAATTCGACCTGCAACTTACCCTCGTGACTGCGAGCGCGCTGGGCAAAGATTTGCAAAATCAGCATGGTGCGATCGTTTACCGGCATGCCCAAATGGCGCTCTAGGTTGCGTTGCTGCGCCGGTGACAAAGACTGGTCAAACAGCACCTCAGAAGCGCCATGAAGCAGCGCCAACTCCTTGATTTCATCGGCTTTGCCAGAGCCGACAAACATGGCGGCATCCGGCGCTTTTCGGTGACAGGTAAGGCGGTGCACCGGCGACAGACCTGCGGTCAACGACAACTGCGCCAATTCATTCAATTCTTCATCGAAATGCGGCGCGCCGAAATCAACACCAACAAGCAAAGCTGTGGCGGAAGTTGATAAGTCGGTGGGAGTCAAGTGGGCTGTGTACAGGGGTTAAGTGTTGCTTATTCAGCGGTTTCGCCGCCTTCAACTTGCGCGAAATTGACAGGCCTGCCGGGAACAATCGTGGAAATGGCATGCTTGTAAACCATTTGCGTCACGGTATTGCGCAACAAAACCACGTATTGGTCGAAGGACTCGATTTGCCCTTGTAACTTAATGCCGTTGACCAAGTAAATGGACACAGGCACATGTTCTTTGCGCAAAATATTGAGGAACGGGTCTTGTAAAAGTTGCCCTTTTTGATTCACGATATTCTCCGTGTTTGATGAGGAAGTAATGAACATACCACAGCTGAAATAGCCTCTGGATAGCGCGGGTTGAAGCTTATTCCTTGTCGGTATAGGGATTCTGGGAGGTTTTCATTTCGATCCTCAAAGGCGTGCCTTCGAGTGAAAAAGCTTTGCGAAAACGCCCTTCCAGAAAACGCTTGTACGAATCCGTGACATGTTCAAGAGAATTGCCGTGCACCACAATCACCGGTGGGTTCATGCCACCTTGGTGGGCATAACGCAGCTTGGGGCGGAACATGCCGCCGCGTTTAGGCGCTTGAAATTGCACCGCTTCAAGCAGCAAACGTGTCAGCACTGGGGTGGACATTTTGCACATGGCCGATTGGTGAGCCTGTGCAATCGATAACCACACCGGACCGAGGCCTTGGCGCTTGGTGGCGGAAATATGGTGCAACTTGGCAAACTTCAAAAATGCCAAGCGGTTTTCAATCGAACGCGCCACCAATTCGCGCTGGTAAGCGTCGATCGCGTCCCATTTATTGATCGCCAACACCACAGCACGGCCGGTTTCAAGAATAAAGCCTGCGATGTGTGCATCTTGGTCGGTCACGCCTTGCGTGGCGTCCAGCAATAGCAACGCCACGTTGGCAGACTCAATCGCTTGCAAGGTTTTGACAACCGAGAATTTTTCTATCGCTTCAAACACCTTGCCACGGCGGCGCAAACCTGCGGTGTCAATCAATTCAAATGCCTGTCCATTGCGCTCAAAAGGCACGCTGATAGCGTCGCGTGTGGTGCCTGGCAAATCAAACGCCACCAACCGCTCTTCACCCAACCAGGTGTTGATCAATGTGGATTTGCCTACGTTGGGTCGCCCGACAACCGCCAGTTTCAAAGGCTTGGGGGTACCGTCATCTTCTGCGTCTTCTTCATCGTCTTCCGGCAGATGCAGGGGTTCGAGTGCAGCCTCGATCATGCTGCGAATACCTTGTCCGTGAGAAGCAGACACCGGCATGACCTCGCCCAAACCCAGTTCGAAAAACTCGCCCAGTTTGACGCCGTTTTGCATGCCTTCGGCTTTGTTGGCCACCAACAGGCAAGGTTTACCCAATCGCCTCAGGTAGTTGCCAATATCATGGTCTTGCGCCGATAAACCTTCGCGCGCATCCACCACAAAAATGACCGCATCGGACTCGGCCACGGCCTGACGCGTTTGCTTGGCCATTTCTTTGTAAATGCCACTGTCGGCGGTCGGCTCAAAACCACCGGTGTCAATAACGATGAACTCTTGTTTGCCGTGGCGGGCGCTGCCGTAATGCCGGTCGCGGGTCAGGCCCGCATAGTCCGCCACAATGGCATCACGGGTTTTGGTAATGCGGTTAAAAAGCGTTGATTTGCCGACATTGGGGCGGCCGACGATGGCCAAGACAGGTTTCACGGCATCAACCCAATGCTCAAGGCAGTTGGTAAGCCAGCAGTTGACCGTTGCGCGTCAAAATCACAAAGCCTCCATTGGCCAATGGGGTGGGCGCGGATGCAAATCCGGCGGAAGAGGTTTGCAGGCGGTTGAGCAATGAACCGTCATTCGCGGACAGCAGATACAACCAACCGCCTTCGTCACCCAGCACCACGCCTTTGGGCGTGACCAGCGGCGATGTCAATTCGCGGTACTTGAGGCGGTCCGTGTCCCACGCACGTTCTCCGCCAGCGCGGGTCCATGCACGCACCACGCCGTTCGATTCTGCGCCCACGAGTATCTTGGCATCGCCATCCACCCCTTGGACACCGACTGAAGCCCGGTTCCAGAGCAATGCACCGCGGGTGACATTGACGCATCCGACCTGTGACTGAAAAGCCCGAACACAAACAGAGTCATTGACACGTGAAGCCGTGGCGACCAAGTCCACCAACCGTTCCAAATCGTTGACACCACGGGGGTTAGCCATGGCCACGTCCCAAATGATCTGCCCGTTGTCAGGGTTCAAGGCGACAAGCCTGCCACCCAACCCAGCGATCAAGGCATTTTGATAGGGCAGCAGCACACCGTTTTGCTTGAGAACCAAGGGCTCTCCGGGACGTTGCTGCGTCCATAAGAACTGTCCACTCAAGGCGTCAAAGGCTGCCACAGAACGGTCAGCCAACAAGACGAAAACCCGTCCGCCAGCCACCAAAGGATTGGTGTATGACTGCGCCTTCAAGCGCTTGCGCCAAAGCACCTTGCCCTCGCTGAGCGCCACCAATTCATTGCTAACCGTGACGACAGCCAGTTGTTCGCCGTTGAAGCCCGCCCCGGACAACAACTTGCTTCCGATCTCATGCTTCCAAACCAATTTGCCGCTGTCGGTATTGACCACGGCCACAGCGCCATCCGTTGCAGCAATGGCGACCTTGTCTTTGACCACCACCAAACTTTGGTTCAATTGATTGGCTGAAGAAAACTTGAAGCTCCAAGCCGGCGCCATGGCCTGCTGGACTTTGAAGTCCCCGATAGCGACAGGTGTCGGCCTGGGTGGCGAACCACACGCGGCCAAAAACACCAATGCCACCGCCAAGATGGCGTAACGCAAGTCAGTGAATCGCAACAGGGTCATGGCTTATCTGCTTCACTTGGGTTGACGCCCAAAGCAGCCAACTTGACTTCAATCAAGCGGCGGTATTCGTTGGTTTCTTCCATGCTTTTCCATGCCGCCAAAAAGTGGCGCTTAGCATCGTCATTTTTCTTTTGCAGCACAGCGATATCGCCCAATCGATCGTCAAACAAGGCTTGGAATCCGGCCGGGGCTTGATGACCTTGCACCCATTCCTGCGCTTTAGGCAAATTTTTGCGTTCGATTTCGAGCCCCGACAAACGCAAGCGAGCCAGTGCCACGAAACCAGGGTCTTTGTTCAATTCAACGACCCAACGCAAGGTTTTTTCAGCTTCGCTCAGATTGGCTCTGTCAACAAATATCCGGGCCGCCAACAATGAGGCTTGTTGGGTCACCGTGGTGCGTGCAAACTGGTCTTGCAAATCTGCCAAAGAACGGGTCATGAGGGCATCATCCTTGCCGCGGACAGCTTTTTCAAAGGTGTCATAAAGCACGGCGGCTTGTGTGGCTTGGCGTTGCTGCCAGTAATTCCAGCCGTTCCAACTCGCGTAAATCAGCAGCACCACCGTGATCAAACCGGTAATCAGGTTGCCCCAGCGGCTCCAAAAATGTTTGAACTGGTCTAGTTGTTCTTGTTCTTCAAGGTCAAGATGGGTAGCCATGCTGTTCCAAATAATCTATGTTCAAAGGTTAGATTGTAGGCGTTGGCCCCACTGGGCAACCTGCGTCAGAGATTCACTGCGTTGAGCCCCTTGCCCATCGCGCAAGGACTTGACAGTGACCTGCCCGGCGGTCAGTTCATCAGGGCCAAACACCAGGGCATAACGCGCGCCGCTGGCGTCTGCCTTTTTGAACTGAGATTTCATGCTCCCCATGCCCTCAGAAGCCCCAGTGGGCGCATGCATTTGTACCGATACGCCCATGCTGCGCAAGGTTTGCAATACGGGTGTGACCACAGGCAAAGACGCCGCATCTGACACGATGGCATAAGCATCCGCGACCAGATCAGGCGCTACGCCGCCCTGCTCTTTTAGCAACTCAAGTACACGCTCGACACCCAACGCCCAGCCAACTGCAGGGGCGTGTTTGCCACCGATTTCGCCGATCAGATAGTCATAACGACCGCCGCCGCAGACCGTGCCCTGTGAGCCAAGTCGCTCGGTGATGAACTCAAACACGGT
>CAMDSU010000022.1 GCA_945907335.1 Bordetella parapertussis
CAACTTGAAGTCTTCCGCAAAAAAGGCATTGAGGTGTTGCTGATGTCAGACCGCGTGGACGAATGGGCGCTGGGCTTTTTGAACGAGTTCGACGGCACGCCTCTACAAAGCGTGGCCAAAGGCGCATTCGACTTGGGCAAGTTGCAAGATGAAGAAGAAAAGAAAGCCGCCGATGCTGCGGCCGACAGCATGAAGCCTTTGCTGGCCAAGCTGAAAGAAGCGTTAAAAGACAAAGCCGAGGACGTGCGCATCACCACTCGATTGGTGGATTCACCGGCGTGTTTGGTGGTGAAAGACCACGGCATGTCATTGCAAATGGCGCGCATGTTGAAACAAGCCGGTCAAAGCGCACCGGAGGCCAAACCGATTTTGGAGATCAACGCCGAACACGCGCTGGTGAAAAAAATCGACAGCGATGCAGGTCAAATCCATTTCAACGATTTGGCGCATATTTTGTTTGACCAAGCGCTGCTGGCCGAAGGCGGTTTGCCAGATGACCCAGCCGCGTATGTCAAGCGGGTGAATGCCTTGCTGGTTTAAATCTTCACTGCCAATCTGACGAACAGCTGCTGGCTGCTTCGTTAGATTGCATGGCCTCAATTTGCTCCCGCAAGGTATCGCACTGACCCCTCCAATAATCAGCCGTGCCGAACCACGGAAAGTGCATAGGGAACGCGGGGTCATCTTGTCGCCCGGCCAGCCAAGCGCTGTAATGGATGATGCGCAAGGTACGCAGTGGTTCTATGCATTGCAATTCGCGACGGTCAAAGCGGCGCACGCTCTCATAACCCTCCAGCACGATTTCCATTTTCTGGCGGCGCTCTGCGACTTCTCCGTGCACCAGCATCCACAGGTCTTGCACCGCAGGGCCTGTGCGCGCATCGTCCATGTCGACAAAATGCGGCCCGGGTTCAGGCATGCCCTCAGGCGTCCACAAAATATTGCCGGGGTGACAGTCACCGTGCAAGCGCAATAACTTCAATTCTGTCGGCATCTGTTGTTTCACTAACGCCAAGGCTTGATTGCACAAGTCCAGCCACTGCTGCTGCACTTCTGGCGCTATTTGCTTTTGTGACACCAACTGTTCGCGCGGCAACTCGCCGAATGTATGCAGGTTCAATGCGGGCCTGACAGCGAATGCGTGTCGCTCGCCGACCAAATGCATGCGCGCCATCAAGCGGCCTATCCACATCAACACCTCGGGATCGTCCAACTCGGGCGCACGTCCGCCGCGACGCGGGCTGACGCTGAACCAGAAATGGCCGTCCACGCCATCGTGCACCACGCGGGCTTCATGCAGGCTCATGCCGTTCAAATGCAGCGGACCGACCACCGGAATATCTTCAGCCACCAACTCTGCGGTGAACCCGTGTTCCTCGCGTATCTGCGCCTCGCTCCAGCGCGCTGGGCGGTAAAACTTGGCGACCACCGAACTGTCGTCATCCAAATGCGCCAAGTACACCCGGTTCTCGTAGGAACTCAATGCGCTGAGTCGTCCATCTACCGCCAGCCCTAAACCGCTTAACGCATCCAACACCACTGACGGCGTGAGCACTTGGTACGGATGTGTCACCTACACGCCCCAAACCACAGGCTGGTTTGCCTTTTGGCAGCGTTGCAGCATGTCCACCACGGGTTTGAAACGTTGGCGCAAGCGAATGGCTTCAAACCTTGGGGCGGGTTGCGCAAGTGCCAACGCATCGGCCAATGCCTGTGCTTGTTCGGCCTCCTCACGAACCACCGCTTGTTGCAAGGCCTCGATGGCTGCAGGTATTTCTTCGGGTGAAATGATGCCTCGGGGTCCCGGCGTTTTCCCAATCGTTTGTAAAAAAACTTTGCCCTGGGGTTCGAGCAGTATCAAGTCCCCGGCAGCTTTGGATGTGAATTTATAGAGCATGCAGCTATTGTGCGCCCAAGGGAAAACCCCTGCCAATGATGCGCTGACAGGGGTTGACGGTAATTAGTTTAGGCCTGAACAATATGGATATGAATATATTGTGCATAGGTGGCGGGCCCGCCGGTTTGTATTTCGCGACGTTGATGAAGCAAAAGAATCCGGCGCACCAAATCACTGTGGTTGAGCGTAACCGCCCCTACGACACCTTTGGTTGGGGCGTGGTACTGAGTGATCAGACCCTAGAGAATTTGCACGTTGCCGACGCATTCACTGCACAGCAAATCGGCGAAGCCTTTAACCACTGGGACGACATTGAAGTCTTTTTCAAAGGTCGCAGCATGCGCTCGGGCGGTCACGGTTTTTGTGGCATCGGGCGCAAACACTTGCTCAATATTTTGCAAGCACGTTGTGAAAGTTTAGGGGTGCAACTGGTATTTGAAACCGATGTCAGCGACGATCAGTCACTTGCCCTGCACTACCAAGCCGATCTGGTGATTGCCAGCGATGGGCTAAACAGTCGCATTCGCCACCGTTATGCGCAGAGCTATCAACCTGAGATTGACACGCGGCATTGCCGTTTTGTCTGGTTGGGTACCCACCAAACCTTTGACGCATTCACCTTTGCCTTTGAACAAACCAAGCACGGCTGGTTTCAAGCCCATGCCTACCAGTACGACGCCAATACTTCCACGTTCATTGTGGAAACACCGGATGAAGTGTGGCGTGCACATGGACTGGACCAGATGTCTCAAGAAGACGGCATTGCGTTTTGTCAGCAACTGTTTGCCAAATACTTGGGTGGCCATGCACTGATGAGCAATGCCTCTCATTTGCGCGGTTCTGCCATTTGGATTCAATTTCCCCGGGTGATTTGCAAACACTGGGTGCATTGGACGCACACTCAGACGCATCAATCCGTACCCGTGGTGCTGATGGGTGACGCCGCTCACACCGCCCATTACTCCATCGGCAGCGGCACCAAGCTGGCCTTGGAAGACGCCATCGATTTGTCGCAAGCGTTTGCCTCACAGGGTGATTCTGACATCGCGTCTGTGTTGAATGCCTACGAAGCGCGACGCAGTGTGGAGGTCTTGAAAATTCAAAATGCCGCGCGCAATTCAACCGCTTGGTTTGAACAGGTGAGCCGCTATGCCCACATGCCGATTGAGCAATTTTCCTACTCGTTGCTGACGCGATCACAACGTATCAGCCATGAAAATCTCAGGCTGCGTGACCGTGAGTGGCTGCAGTCTTATGAGGCTTGGTTGTCTGGCGGATCCGTCATGGCGCCCATGCTCATGCCGTTTCAACTGCGGGACATTCGATTGAAAAACCGCATCGTTGTTTCACCCATGGCGACATACAGCGCTGTAGATGGCATGGTCGGTGATTTCCATCTGGCGCATTTAGGCGCCAGAGCCATGGGTGGTGCAGGTTTGGTCATGGTCGAGATGACCAGCCCGACACCGAATGGCCGCATCACGCCCGGTTGCCCGGGGTTGTGGAATGAGGCGCAGCAATTGGCATTTCAACGCATCACCGATTTCGTGCACCAACAACACACGCATATTGGCTTGCAACTTGGGCACAGTGGCGCAAAAGGTTCCACCCAATTGGGCTGGCAATCCATTGACGAACCTTTGGCGCAAGACAACTGGCCACTGCTTGCCGCCAGTGCGCAAGCCTATGGTCCTAACAACCAATTGCCGCAGGCCATGACGCCAGAAACCATGGCCGAGGTGTTGCAAGCATTTGTGCAATCCACGCTGCGTGCAGACGCAGCTGGCTTTGATTGGCTGGAATTGCACTGTGCCCACGGCTATTTGTTGTCAGGTTTTATTTGCCCGCTAACGAACCTACGCCAAGATGAATATGGTGGATCGTTGGAAAACCGCTGTCGCTATCCCTTGCAAGTTTTTCGCGCTATGCGCCATGTGTGGCCAGCGTCCAAGCCCATGGCCGTGCGTATCTCTGCCCATGACTGGGCCCCTGGCGGCAATACCGATGACGATGCTGTGCTTATTGCCGGCCTGTTCAAGCAAGCCGGTTGCGATTTGATCGATGTGTCTTCAGGTCAAACCACACGGGCGGCCAAGCCAGTCTACGGTCGCATGTACCAAACCCCTTTCGCCGACCGTATCCGCAACGAGGTACATATCGCCACGATGGCCGTGGGTGCTATCAGCGAAGCCGACCATGCCAACAGCATCATCGCGGCGGGTCGTGCTGATCTGTGCGCCATTGGCAGACCGCATCTCGCCAACCCGAACTGGACACTGCATGAAGCCGCCAAATTGGACAGCCGAGCCGTTCAATGGCCGCAGCCTTATGAAGCCGGACGCGATCAACTCTACCGCTTACGCCAAACACTTTGATTAACCATGGACCTAGAAGCACGATTACACAGCACCCATCCGCAAGCCTTGCGTTTGTGGTTGCGCATGCTCACCTGTAGCCAGTTGATTGAAAAGCAAGTTCGGGCAGGACTGCGGGACGAATTCAACACCACCTTGCCGCGCTTTGACCTGATGGCACAACTCGAACGCGAACCGCAAGGCATGAAGATGAATGAGTTGTCACGCCGCATGATGGTGACTGGCGGCAACATCACGCCTGTCACCGACCAATTGGTCAAAGAAGGTTGGATCGAACGCATGGAACTGCCACATGACCGACGCGCATGGTTGGTTCGACTGACACCGGCGGGTCGTAGCTTGTTCAAAAAAATGGCCAAACGGCATGAAGCTTGGATCGTCGCCGCCTTTTCATCACTCAGTCAACGCGACGTCCATCAACTGCACGATCTACTGGGGCAAGTCAAACAGCACAGCCTATCTTCCACTTTGGAGAACCCATGATCCACCACATTCCTTCTGACAGCCCGATGCACAGTGAGACGTGCTCCCTGATGCATTACCAAGCTGTGCATTTCTCTTGGCAATGCAGTTCTCAAGGCGTGGCTGTCATCACACTGAATCGTCCTGAACGAAAAAATCCACTGACCTTTGCTTCTTATGCCGAATTGCGCCAACTGTTTGAAGCACTCAAACATGCCAATGATGTGCGGGTGGTGGTGCTGCAAGGCGCCGGTGGAAATTTTTGTTCCGGGGGTGATGTGCACGAGATCATCGCGCCGCTGACTCGCATGACCATGCCTGAATTACTGGCCTTCACCCGAATGACCGGCGCTTTGGTGAAGGCCATGCGCGCTTGTCCGCAACCGGTGATCGCAGCTATTGACGGTGTGTGTGCAGGGGCCGGTGCAATGTTGGCATTGGCCAGTGACTTGCGACTTGGTGGCTTGCAAGCGCGCGTGTCGTATTTATTTTCTCGTGTTGGTTTGGCAGGTGCCGACATGGGTGCTTGCAGTTTGCTCCCCCGCGTGATCGGCCAAGGGCGTGCCAGCGAGTTGCTGTTCAGCGGTCGCGCTATGACGGCAGAAGAAGGCTTGTTGTGGGGCTTTTTCAACGAATTGCACGCTGCGGCTGACTTGACAACGGCGGCTTTGCAACTTGCTCAAACCCTCGCAGAAGGACCGAGTTTCGCCCACGGAATGACGAAAAATATGTTGCACCAAGAGTGGAATATGTCTTTGGACCAGGCCATTGAAGCCGAAGCACAGGCGCAAGCGATTTGCATGCAAACACAAGATTTCCACCGTGCATATGCCGCTTTTGCCGCCAAGCAACGCCCCGTGTTTGAAGGCAACTGATATGCAGCCCCACTGGCAATTGCCCTTTTTTGATTCCGCCCACAGCGAGCTTGCAGAATCAGTCCAGCAATGGATATCGTCGCAACAGGTGGATGAATCCGACGACCGGGCCGCTTGCCGCGAATGGGTGCAACGTTTGGGTCAGGCGGGCTGGCTACGCCATTGTGTGCCGCGCGCCCACGGCGGCGTCCGCGAGAACTTGGATTCTCGCGCCTTGGTCATCCTGCGCGAAACCTTGGCTTGGTATTCACCACTGGCCGATTTTTCTTTTGCCATGCAAGGCTTGGGCAGTGGTGCCATCACGCTGGCTGGCACACCTGAGCAGCAAGCGCGTTACCTTCCACGGGTAGCCCAAGGCAGATGCATTGCGGCTTTTGCCTTGAGCGAACCACAAGCGGGGTCCGATGTTGCGGGTATGCGCACCAGCGCCAGCAAAGTTGCCGATGGGTTTGTGTTGAACGGCATGAAAACTTGGATCAGCAATGGCGGCATGGCAGATTTTTATGTGGTGTTCGCCAAAACCGATCCCGAGGCCGGTGCACGTGGCATCAGCGCTTTCATTGTGGATTCACCAAGTCTTGGTTTGGACGACACTGAACATCTGCATGTGATGTCGCCCCATCCACTGGCCAGCTTGCGTTTTGACAATTGCCGGGTTGCCACTTCGCAATGTTTGGGTGAAGTCAACGCTGGCTTCAAACTGGCGATGCGCACCTTGGATATTTTTCGCGCCTCTGTCGCAGGTGCTGCCATCGGCATGGGTCGACGGGCATTGCATGAAGCGATTTCTTACAGTCGTGAGCGGCGTATGTTTGGTGGGCATCTGGCGGATTTTCAATTGACACAGGCGCGTCTGGGTGAGATGTCGAGCTTGCTGGAGTCTGCGGCATTGTTGACCTACCATGCGGCTTGGTTGCGCGACACGCACGGCAGCGATGGTGATGCTGCTATTGCCTACACACGCGCTGCTGCCATGGCTAAATCAGTGGCCACAGAGAATGCTTCGCGAGTGATTGACATGGCCTTGCAAATGCACGGCGGCACTGGGGTGTTGGTAGGCCACACACTGGAGTCGTTATACAGAGACATCCGCGCATTGCGAATTTACGAAGGCGCAACGGAAGTACAACAACTGATCATTGGCAAGTCCTTGCTCAAGTCTGCGGCTTAAGCCATGCAAACCGACCGCTTTGTCCATTCACAACTGCCTCCAGTGACGGAATGGCCGGTTTTTTTGCACACTGACAACCACACACAAAGTCAGCAAGCTTTCAATCTGGTGGATCGTTTGCTCGGCGGTGCATTGCAAGAAGCTTGGGCGGACAGGCCATTGTTTCGTTCTTCCTCTCAAACATTGAGTTACCGCACGGTGCTGGCCTTGGTGAACCAACGCGTGCGTGTGTTGACTGAAGATTGCCAATTGCAAACCGGTAACCGCGTGTTGATTCGTGGTGGCAACAGCATCGGTTTTGCGTTGGCTTGGCTGGCTGTGGTGAAAGCAGGACTTGTCGCGGTGGCAACCATGCCTATGCTGCGCGCCAAGGAACTGGGTGATGTGATTGGGCATTCGCAACCTGTGTTGGCGTTGTGCGATGTGACTTTGCTGGATGATTTATTGATCGCACAGTCCCAACACACTGCAATGCGCCAAGTGATTTGTTTTAACCATGCAGACGATGTGCATTCGCTGGAGTCGCGAAGTGCCCAGCATTCATCAGACCACATGCCGAGTTGCACCCATGCCGATGACATTGCCTTGTTGGCATTTACCTCTGGCACGACAGGACAGCCCAAAGCCGCCTGCCATTCTCACCGTCATATCTGGGCCGCTTGTCAGGCCTGGCCGTTGCATGTGTTGCAGGCTGACAGTGATGACGTAATCATGGGAACACCTCCTTTGGCATTCACTTTCGGATTGGGAGGTTTGCTGCTTTTTCCCATGGTTGCCGGTGCTTGTGTGTTTTTTCCCGACGGTGTTTTTTCAGCCGAACGCATGGTGAGCTTGATGGCTGAGACCAAATGCACGGTGTGCTACACCGCGCCTACTTTTTACCGACAAATGGCCGCCTTTGTTTTGCAAACACCACTGCCACATTTGCGCCTGTGTGTGAGTGCGGGCGAAGCCTTACCCGATGCCACCCGTCGCTTATGGCGCGAGCAAACAGGCCTTGAATTGTTAGATGGTTTGGGCGCGACCGAAATGTTCCATATCTTTATTTCCTCTCCCCCATCTGAGTCCAAACCTGCCAGCTTGGGCAAGGTTGTACCTGGCTATGAAGCCTGTGTTTTGGATGCCGATGGCCAAGAAGTGGAGCGCGGTACGCCCGGTCGTCTTGCTGTTCGTGGTCCCACGGGTTGCCTGTATTTGAATGATGTGCGTCAAGCCACCTATGTGCAAGCAGGCTGGAATTTTCCGGGCGATACCGTCTCTCAAGATGAAGAAGGGTATTTTTTCTACCACGCCCGCGCTGATGACATGATTGTCTCTTCAGGCTACAACATCAGTGGGCCTGAAATTGAGGACACACTTTTGTCACACCCCGCTGTGTCTCAATGTGCGGTGATTGGTAAACCGGATCCTGAACGCGGCATGTTGGTGCAAGCTTTTTGCGTGCTGGCTGCCGATTGCTCAAATGATGATGTCATGGTTAAAGCCTTGCAAGACCATGTGAAGAAGCATTTGGCACCCTACAAATATCCCCGTGATATCGTTTTTGTGGATACGCTGCCACGCACTGCTTCGGGCAAACTTCAACGCTACAAGTTACGCCATCAAGCGCTCACCAAAGGTCCTGTTATGCACACTGTTTTATGCCCACCAGATTGGCTAGCCCCAAAGGGCTACGCCAACGGTATTTCTGCGCGTGGACAACAGATTTTTGTAGGCGGTCAAATTGGCTGGAATGCATCACAGCAGTTTGAGTCTGATGACTTTATTCAGCAAACTGCGCAAGCACTGCGCAATGTACTGGCAGTGTTGTCTTGCGCCGGTGCAACCCCGGAGCACATGGTGCGCATGACTTGGTACGTCACTGACCGAAAAACTTACAGTGCCAGTCTTAAAGCGCTTGGCGAAGTCTATCGCTCGATCATGGGTAAGAATTTTCCGGCGATGACGTGTGTGGTGGTACAGGCTTTGATTGAGCCTCGCGCTTTGGTTGAAATTGAAGTCACTGCTGTGCTTCCCGACAATTTAGCGCATTGACTTTGGTTTAAATATGCAAGCATTGCTGCAACAGTTCATTGAATTTTTCTGCCTGTTCGAACTGCACCCAATGGCCAGCATCTGCGATGACTTGAAAGCTACGCAAGTCACAGGCTGAGAGCAATCCTTGTATGCGGTCTAGGCTGCCATCGTAGAGCGCATCATGCGCGCCCCAAATGCCATGCACTTCAGATTGCCAGCGTGGCATCAGGTGCAACATGGCGTCACTTCTTGCAATACGCCTGCGGCGCATGCGGTCGCGTTGCACATTGTGCTCTTGCATGTCGAGCAATTCAGGCGTGATCAAAGCCTCGTCATGCAACATGATGGCCAGCAAGTTATTGCGATGCACTTCATACCGTTGCTGCTGTGTCATGTCAGCACGAAATCCGCGCATATTCACAATTTGATTTGACAAACCCAAACCGGGAATGCCCACCATGACCATGCGCTTGATCAGATGCGGATGTGCTGCCGCCAAAAACCCAAGCACCAAGCCGCCGAATGAAAATCCGACCATGTCCACTGCCGTTACACCCCACAACTGGCTCATGGCCTGCGCCAATGGTTCGGGTAAATCGTCTGCATCTAACGCGCCAGGTGGCGATTCAGAATCGCCCATGCCAGGTAAATCGACAGCCCACACGGCTCTGTTTTGTGAGAGCGCTTCCACGTTTCGCACCCAGTGGTTCCAACTGCCACTGCCGCCGTGTAACAACACCAGTGGATGGCCTGCTGATTCGTTCCATACATGCCAGACTTGCAGACCGGATGCTGTGTGCAATTCAATGCGTTTGGCTTTGGCTTGTACCTGTGTCAGTGTGTGTGACATGGGGTTTGTGAATGGCTTGTTCCATGCAAAACGCCCACTGAAAGTGGGCGTTGTGGTATTTGGTTGCGCGAGCAAGATTTGAACTTGCGACCTTTGGGTTATGAGCCCAACGAGCTACCAGGCTGCTCCATCGCGCGTCGTGTTCTTCATTGTAACTGTTATTCGCTGACTGCGGGTGTGTCTTGCACTTCTGGGCGGTCAACCAACTCGACCAATGCCATCGGTGCGTTGTCCCCGACTCGGTAACCCATTTTCAAAATGCGTGTGTAGCCACCGGGACGTGTCTTGTAACGGGGGCCCAGCTCTGCAAACAACTTGACGACGTTGTCGCGGTTACGCAAGCGATTGAATGCCAAACGCTTGTTGGAGAGTGTGGGCTCTTTGCCCAGTGTCAACATCGGTTCGATGACGCGACGCAGTTCTTTGGCTTTAGGCAGAGTGGTTTTGATGACTTCGTGTTCGATCAACGAGTTCATCATGTTTTGCAACATGGCCAGTCGGTGTGAGCTGGTGCGGTTGAGTTTGCGAAGACCGTGTCCGTGACGCATGATTTTTCCTTTGTGACGTTGTTTTGCCGGCCGCCGTATCAGGTACGGCCAGGGGAGGCGGTGTGAACACCGCTCTGTTTTGTTTTAAATACGCTTGGCTTCCAAGCCGCTGGGCGGCCAGCCTTCGAGCTTCATGCCCAATGTCAAACCGCGTGAAGCCAACACTTCTTTGATTTCGTTCAAAGATTTGCGGCCCAGGTTCGGGGTCTTGAGCAATTCGTTTTCGGTGCGTTGAATCAGATCGCCAATGTAGAAAATATTTTCTGCTTTGAGGCAATTGGCTGAACGCACAGTGAGTTCGAGTTCATCCACAGGGCGCAACAAAATCGGATCAACAGGCGTGCCGCCGCTGCGCGCAGGACTTGAATCAAAGTCTGGCAGTTCGGCGCCTTCCAGTTGTGCAAACACAGCGAGTTGTTCGACCAGAATCTTGGCGGAAGAACGCACGGCATCTTCTGCGGTAATCGCGCCGTTGGTTTCGATCTCAACCACCAAACGGTCGAGGTCGGTACGTTGTTCTACACGTGCGTTTTCAACGCTATAGCTCACCCGCTTGACCGGCGAGAATGAAGCATCCAACACAATACGACCAATGGATTTGGTGGCTTCGTCTGCATGGCGACGCATAGAGCCAGGCACATAGCCGCGGCCTTTTTCCACTTTGAGTTGAATGTCGATCTTGCCGCCGTGCGACAAATTGGCAATCACATGGCCAGGGTTGATGATTTCCACATCATGCGGTGTTTGGATGTCAGCGGCTGTGACCTGACCTTCACCGTCTTTGCGCAGACTGAGTGTGACTTCATCGCGGTTGTGGAGTTTGAACACCACGCCCTTGAGGTTGAGCAAAATATTGACCACGTCTTCTTGCACGCCGTCGATAGATGAGTATTCATGCAGAACGCCAGCGATGGTGACATCGGTGACTGCATAGCCGACCATGGAAGACAACAGCACACGGCGCAACGCATTGCCCAATGTGTGCCCGTAGCCGCGCTCGAACGGCTCGAGTGTGACTTTGGATTTGTTGTGGCCAAGTTGCTCGACCTGAATGGCTTTTGGCTTTAAAAGATTTGTTTGCATTCGTTTTTTTCCTCTCAGTACCCCCGGTTCGTTACACCGGTAAGGCTAGATAATGACCTTCGCATAAAAGTATGCGAAGCGGCGGATTCAGGAGGCTGAGATGCCTCGGTTAACGCGAATACAACTCAACGATCAATGATTCGTTGATGTCAGCCGCAAATTCGTCACGGTCAGGTGCTTTCTTGAAAACACCTTCAGCTTTGTCGATGTTGACATCGACCCACGCCGGCATGCCCACTTGCGTGGCCAATTGCAAGGCTTCGAGCACGCGTCCTTGTTTTTTGGATTTCTCACGCACGCTCACCACATCACCAGCCTTGACCAGATAAGAAGGAATATTCACCTGGTGGCCGTTGACAGTGATGGCTTTGTGTGACACCAACTGGCGCGCCTCGGCACGGGTTGAACCAAAGCCCATGCGGTACACCACGTTGTCCAAGCGTGACTCCAGCAATGACAACAGGTTGGAACCAGTGTTGCCTTTTTGTTGGTCAGCCATGGCGAAATAGCGGCGGAACTGACGCTCCAACACGCCATACATGCGTTTGACTTTTTGTTTTTCGCGCAACTGCAAACCGAAGTCAGACATACGCTGACCAGAGGTGCGGCCATGCTGTCCAGGCTTGCTGTCGAACTTGGACTTGTCTGCAATAGAACGACGTGCGCTCTTGAGAAACAAGTCGGTGCCTTCACGGCGGGAGAGTTTGGCCTTGGGGCCTAAGTAACGTGCCACTTGATCTTCCTTTTTGTCAACTGCCCGCCACTGGGACGGGGAGCCGCAGACGCAATGTCAGCGGCGGTGGGCTTGGTTTGAAATCAGATGCGACGGCGCTTTTGCGGACGGCATCCGTTGTGAGGAACCGGCGTTACATCAGAGATGGAATTGATGCGAATGCCCAAGGCGGCTAACGCACGAACCGAAGACTCGCGGCCAGGGCCAGGTCCTTTGATTTCGACGTCGAGGTTCTTGATGCCTTGATCCATGGCTGCACGGCCGGCCACTTCGGAAGCCACCTGAGCGGCAAACGGTGTGGACTTGCGTGAGCCCTTGAAACCTTGTCCACCAGACGATGCCCATGACAAGGCATTGCCTTGGCGGTCTGTGATGGTGATGATGGTGTTGTTGAATGAAGCATGCACGTGTGCAATGCCATCCGCCACATTTTTGCGGACTTTTTTGCGCACGCGTTGTGCGGCTGAGTTGACGGGTGCTTTTGCCATGGAGGTCCCTCTTTATTTCTTCAGCGATTGAGCCGCCTTACGGGGGCCCTTGCGGGTACGTGCATTGGTACGGGTACGCTGACCACGCATGGGCAGACCGCGGCGATGGCGGAAACCGCGGTAACAACCAATGTCCATCAAACGCTTGATGTTCATGGTGGTTTCACGGCGCAAATCACCTTCAATGGTGAAGTGAGCAATTTGATCGCGGATTTTTTCTAAGTCAGCATCTGACAAATCTTTGATTTTTTTCGCATAGTCGATACCGCATGCTTCGCAAATTTTGCGTGCACGGGTACGGCCGATGCCGAAAATGGATGTCAAGCCCACTTCAGTGTGCTTGTGCGGGGGAATGTTGATACCTGCGATACGTGCCATGAGAAACCTCTTGAATGCGTTGTGCGATCAGCCTTGACGCTGTTTGTGACGCGGGTCGGTACAGATGACCCGCACCACGCCCTTGCGGCGGATGATCTTGCAGTTGCGGCAAATTGTTTTGACCGAAGCCGAAACTTTCATTTCATTCTCCTAAAAACCAGGGACACGCACCTTGCGTATCCCAACAAACTCTTTCGCTCAACGCCTCACTTGGCGCGGAACACAATTCTTGCCCTGCTCAAGTCATAGGGCGTCATTTCCACTGTCACTTTGTCTCCCGGCAGGATGCGGATGTAGTGCATTCGCATCTTGCCGGATATGTGTCCGAGCACCACGTGTCCATTTTCCAGTTTGACCCGGAAAGTTGCATTGGGCAGGTTTTCAACCACCTCTCCCAGCATCTGGATGACGTCGTCCTTCGCCATGCGCCCAATCAGCCACCTGGAGCCATCTTGAAGTTGGCCTTTTTAAGCAACGATTCGTACTGCTGACTCATGAGGTAGTTTTGCACTTGCGCCATGAAATCCATGGTGACCACCACAATAATCAGCAAAGACGTACCGCCGAAATAGAACGGCACGTTGTACTTGAGGATCAGGAACTCGGGAACCAAACACACAAAGGTGATGTAAATGGCGCCAGCCAATGTCAGGCGCAACAAAATTTTGTCGATGAACTTGGCTGTTTGGTCACCGGGACGAATGCCGGGGATAAAGCCGCCACTCTTTTTCAAATTGTCTGCTGTCTCACGGCTGTTGAACACCAACGCGGTATAGAAAAAGCAGAAAAAGATGATGGCTACGGCATACAACAAGATGTAGAGCGGCTGCCCTGGTGACAAGGCAGCAGAGATGTCTTTGAGCCAGTTGAGGCTTGAGCCTGCGCTGAACCAGCTGACGATGGTTGAGGGCAACAAAATGATGGAAGACGCAAAAATAGGCGGAATCACGCCCGACATATTGAGCTTCAGAGGCAGGTGTGAAGACTGACCACCATAGACTTTGTTGCCCACTTGACGGCGCGCGTAATTGACCAGAATTTTGCGCTGGCCACGCTCCACATACACCACAAAGTAAGTGATGGCAGCCACCAAAAGAACGATCAGCAAGGAAACAATGATGCTCATCGCGCCTGTTCGGACTAACTCGAGCAAGCCACCGATAGACTGCGGCAGGCCAGCTGCAATGCCCGCAAAAATGATGATGGAAATGCCATTGCCCAAACCACGCTCGGTGATTTGCTCGCCCAACCACATCAAGAACATGGTGCCTGCCGTGAGCGACACCATGGCGGTGACTCGAAAACCGATGCCAGGTACATTGACCAAGCCAGCAGATGATTCCAGCGCCACAGCAATACCGAGTGACTGGAACACCGCCAAAGCCAATGTGCCGTAGCGGGTGTATTGGGTGATCTTGCGACGGCCAGCTTCGCCTTCTTTTTTCAAGGCTTCCATGCTGGGAACCACATACGACATCAACTGCATGATGATGGACGCAGAGATGTAAGGCATGATGCCGAGCGCAAAAATACTGAAACGAGACAAAGCCCCGCCTGAAAACATATTGAACAGGTTGAGAATACCGCCTTCTTGTCCCTTGAAGAGCTGTTGCAGTTGGTTGGGATCAATACCCGGCACTGGAATGTGCGTGCCAATGCGGTACACCACCAAGGCGAGCAACAAAAAGACGAGCCGACGACGCAAGTCACCGTACTTGTCTGTTTTGCCCATAGATGCGCCTGTAGCCAATGGTTTCTTTCTGTGGTTTTGTGTACTTAAGCGACCGAGCCGCCAGCGGCTTCAATCGCGGTTTTGGCAGCTGCTGTTGCGCCAATTCCATTTAATTTGACGGCACGAGAAATCTCGCCAGTCTTGATGACTTTGACCACTTTGGCCATTTGGCTGATAAGGCCGGCAGTTTTCAACGTCAGCATGTCAATGTCCGTGGCTTGCAAAGTTTGCAATGAGGCCAAAGTGACTTCTTCGTTGTAACGCAGTGTGCGTGACTTGAAGCCGCGCTTGGGCAAACGACGTTGCAAAGGCATTTGACCGCCTTCAAAACCTACTTTGTGGTAGCCGCCTGAGCGGGACTTTTGACCTTTGTGACCGCGACCTGCGGTTTTGCCCAGACCTGAGCCAATACCACGGCCGACACGGCGGCGGTTTTTGCGGGAGCCGTCTGCGGGCTTGATTTCATTGAGTTGCATGGCTGTGGCCCTTAGAGAACTTTGACCAGGTAGCTGATCTTGTTGATCATGCCGCGCACCGCAGGTGTGTCCTGCAATTCGCTGGTGCTGCCGATTTTGCGCAAACCCAGACCACGCACAGTGGCGCGGTGGGACTCTTTGGTGCCGATGGGGCTGCGCACCAATTGCACTTTGACGGTTGAAGTAGATGTGGTCATATCGCTGCTTCCGGATTAGACGAAGAGATCTTCGACACTCTTACCACGCTTGGCTGCGACTTCAGCAGCGGTGGTGGATTTGATCAATGCATCCAACGTGGCACGCACCATGTTGTAAGGGTTGGATGAACCATGGCTTTTGGCCACGATGTCGGTGATGCCCATGACTTCGAACACCGCACGCATTGGACCGCCTGCAATGATGCCGGTACCCTTGGGGGCTGGCGCCATTTGCACATTGGCAGCACCGTGGTGACCGGTGACGTTGTGGTGGATGGTGCCGTTTTTCAATGACACTTTGTGCATGTTGCGGCGGGCCTCTTCCATGGCCTTTTGCAC
>CAMDSU010000023.1 GCA_945907335.1 Bordetella parapertussis
AAGATCGCCCATTTGCAAAAATTCATTGCGCGTTTCAAGGCCAAGGCCAGCAAAGCCAAGCAAGCACAAAGCAGGGTCAAGGCGCTTGAGCGCATGGAAAAAATCGCACCGCTGCTCAGTGAAGCTGATTTCCAGTTTGAATTCAAACCACCCGCGCATTTGCCCAACCCCATGCTGTCTATGCAGAATGTGAGTTTTGGTTATCCATCAACGGACTCCCCCGAGCAAGCGCCCACAGTCATTGTTCAAAACATCAGCAGATCCGTACTGGCCGGCCAGCGTATTGGTATTTTGGGGGCCAATGGCCAAGGCAAATCGACCGTGGTCAAAACCATTGCCCGCAGTTTGCAAGCGGTAGCCGGTGAGATCACCGAAGGCAAAGGACTCAACATTGGTTATTTTGCGCAACAAGAATTGGATGTGCTGCAACCAGCAGACAACCCGCTCGATCACATGATTGCCTTGTCCAAACGATTGACGCAAAACGGATTGTTGACTGGTCAAGCAACACGTGAGCAAGATTTGCGAAGTTTTTTGGGACAATTCAATTTCAGCGGCGACATGGTCAAACAAACTGTGGGCAGTATGAGTGGCGGTGAAAAAGCCCGCTTGGTGTTATGCATGCTGGTTTGGCAAAGACCCAATTTACTGCTGTTGGATGAGCCGACCAATCACCTGGATTTGGCCACACGTGAAGCATTGTCTGTCGCACTCAATGAGTTCGAAGGCACCGTGATGCTGGTTAGCCACGACAGAGCGTTATTGCGGGCCGTGTGTGACGAGTTTTGGATGGTCAGCCGTGGCGGTATTTCACCTTTTGATGGTGACCTTGATGATTACCAAAGGTTTTTACTTGACGAAGCCAAGCGACTCAAAACCTTGGCAGCAGCAACCCCCGCCCCTTCAGTGAAACCCACTGATAAAACTGCTGAAAAACAGCGGCTGCCCAAATCTCAAACACCTTCCTTAAAAAACTTGCAAAAAGAATTGATGCAAGTAGAGAATAAAATTCAATCCCTCGAAACGCAGCGAGATGAATTGCATGCCCAACTGGCTGGTGCAAATTTGTCTGTTTCGGATTTGGCGAAGCACGGAAAGTCTCTTAAACAAATTGAAGAAGAGTTACCGTTGCTAGAGGCGCAGTGGCTGACGTTGACTGAGCAATTGGACAACAACGTACCCGCAAATTTAAAAAAAACCAGTTCGGTCAGAACTGGTTTTTTTGAATGAGGGTGGTAGGACGTACAAGATTCGAACTTGTGACCAACGGATTAAAAGTCCGCTGCTCTACCAACTGAGCTAACGTCCCATCATTTCACAAAAGCTTTTTTGCTGCTTGGCGAAGCCACAAATTATAACTGGTTTTTCCCTGAGTTTCGAGCGTACAAATGAATTTGCTTCAGTGAGAAAAATGGTTCAGCGCCCAACCTGCGGCACAGTGTCCAAAAGTAGCAGTTACCGTGACCAAAGAACCATAACCATGGCAATTCAAATCGCTATTGCAACTGTCTCCAGTTGCAACCGCAGGTCTAACAATTGGCTCCTTACTGAATACGGCTTGAATACCGCATGGGTTTTTATCTGAAGCAATCACACCATTTTTTCTCAAGCGATACCTGACTTGCGCTAACAAAGGGTCGTGGGTGGCGTGCGTTAAGTCGTTCATCTCAACCAGATGAGCTTGTTTTTTTCCGCCAGCAGCACCCACAGTGACCATGGCTTTGTGGTGTTGGATAGCCCAGGTGGCCAAAGCCACCTTAGCACTGACTTCGTCGGTTGCATCGATCAGCACATCCAGGTCTTCCGAGATCAGTGCATCTATGTTGTCTGGCGAAATAAAGTCGTCCACCAGATTGACATGGCAATCAGCATTGATCAGGCCAATACGTTGCGCCATGGCCAACACTTTGCTTTGCCCTAAGGTAGTGCTTAATGCGTGCAACTGTCGATTGATATTCGATTCAGACACATGGTCCATATCGATCAATGTCAACTGGCCCACACCACTTCTGGCAAGCGCTTCTGCAGCCCATGAACCAACGCCCCCGATGCCAACAACCACCACATGTGCACGGCGAATACGCTGTGCCATGTCGTCGCCATACAAGCGCGATAAACCAGAAAAACGACGGTCAGTGTCTTGCGTTTGTAGCAACAGACCAGCCCTTTGAATCAAGGCAATTTCAATTTGGGCAAGCGTTCCTTGGCGGCCTCAGCTGCTTCAGACGATGGATATTGGGCAATTAAATCCTCAAATGATTTCTTGGCTTCCAAAGGAAGCTTCAATTCAATTTGAGCGTTTGCCAAGGTCAACAAAGCTTCGGGAAATTTGGTGTGCCCCTCGTTCATGGAAGTGAACGCTTTGAGTTGATTGCTTGCATCTAAATACTCGCGCTTTACATACTTGGCACTGGCCAGCCAAAACAAGGCGCTTTGACGGAACCCTGTTTCTGGGTATTTGCGTAAAAAAGTGGAGAAGGCAATGATGGCACCTGCGAACTCGCCTTTTCGGAAAGTCGTCAACGCCAATTCAAAATCCTTTTTTTCGGTCGGATCTACTTGGAATTCCAAACCGTCTATTTGAACCACCAATGGCTCTAGTTTAGAAAAGCGCTGGTCATGCTTGGTGATGCGTTCTTCGAGACTTGACAGGGCTTCTTTTTGGCTTTTCTGCAGCAGCATTATTTCTCTTTGCAATTGGTCTTTTTCACCGCGCAATTCAGAAATGGTTTGCTTCAAGCCGTCAATTTGTGTTTGTAGTTGCAACATGCCTTGTTGCAGCCTTGAAGTCTCAGCTTGCATGTCGCGAACCGCCAGTTCACGAATAGTTTGCTGAGACTTGGTGACCGCTTCTAAGGATCGCTGAAGGGCGGCTTCGCTAGACTGCTGAGCCTGACGTAGGTTTTCTACCCTTTGGCGCAAATCCAATATGGCCCTGCGCGCTTCATCGTCTTCAAAAACAGCAGCTTGGGCACTGCCAGCAAGCAGCAGTGTCAAGCAAGCCAGTCGCAGACGACTTGGGGTGATCATTTGTAGAAGAATTCAGCGCGACGATTTTTGGCAAATGCGGACTCATCAGCGCCCTGCACCGCTGGCTTTTCTTCACCGAAACTGACGGTTTCAATCTGCGAAGTACCGACACCTAACAAGGTCAGACTTTGACGGACCGCATCGGCTCTTTTTTGACCCAGCGCCAGGTTGTATTCGCGTCCACCGCGCTCATCGGTATGACCTTCGAGTGAGATTTTGGCGCGAGAATTGGATTTTAAATACTGGGCATGAGCTTCAATGGTTGACTGAAATTCAGGCTTGATGATGAAACTGTCGTAATCGAAGTAAACAATTTTTTCAATATTCGCAGGACCAGCAGGCGCATTTTCGTTGGCCAGGGAATTGACGGGTTCGACAGTTGATTTGGGTTGTTGGACTTGTTGGCTGGATGAAGAAGCAGAAGGATTGATATCTGAAAGGCCAGAACTGGAAGCCCCATTTGAAACGCTCGAAGCCTTTTTATCCACAACAGGCACTTCATTGAGTTTGACGCCGGATGCACAGGCTGTCAAAAGAAGAGCCAGTAAAAGAGAGATAAATGTTTTGTTCACGAAAGTACTCCGATATTCATGGTTTCAAAAAAGGTCCCCAATTGGGTTCCCGAATGGTTGATGTCTGTCCTGAAAGTTTTGCGCTGATTTTGCCATCCAAGGTTGTCGTCATCAGTGCTTCCTTGCCTTGCACCTGAGTGGCGTACAAAATAAGTTTGCCGTTAGGTGCAAAACTGGGTTTTTCATCATGGTTGGTTTCCGTCAAAGTGGTTACTTTGTCAGTAACCAAATCCATGAGTAAGAGTTTAAAGGAATTGCCAATGCGGGATATGTATGCTAACCATTTGCCATCGGCACTTAAAGTAGGTGAAATGTTGTAGTTGCCATTGAAGGTAACGCGTTGAACAGGTCCTCCAGACGATGGGATTCGGTAAATTTGTGGAGAGCCGCCTCGGTCGCTGACAAAGTAAATGGCACTGCCGTCAGGTGTAAATACCGGTTCTGTATCAATGCCACTTGATTGGGTAATGCGCCTGGGATCCCCGCCCTTGGCATCAATGATAAAAATTTGCGAACCGCCTTCTTTTGTCAAAGTAACAGCAAGGGACTTGCCATCGGGCGACCATGCGGGCGCACTGTTAGATCCTTTGAAATTGGCCAATACACGGCGCTTGCCAGTGCTGACATCATGGATGTAAATGACAGGTTTGCGGCCTTCAAAAGAAACGTAAGCCAGTTCATTTCCGTTGGGCGACCAGCTCGGGGAAATAATCGGCTCGGGGCTGGTCAAGGCTGCTTGGGCGTTTTCTCCATCTGCATCTGAGACCCACAACATGTGGCGGTTAGTGTGTTTGGTGATGTAAGTGATACGGGTGGAGAAGATACCTTTATCTCCCGTTAATTTTTCATACACTTGGTCGGCAATTCTGTGCGCAACCAAACGCAAATCTGGGGTGAATGCAACAAAGCTTTGGCCGCCTAAGTCTTGGTTTCTGACGGTGTCCCACAAGCGATAACGGATATCAAACCTTCCGTCTGAAAGGCGGGTCACGCTTCCCGTTAGCAAGCCGTCGATATTTTTAGTTTTGATGCTTGTAAAGTCAGGTCGGGTGTTTTCATCAATGGCAATTCCGGGTTTGGAGGTTTTGAATTGGCCGCTTCTGTCAAGATCAGCAGCAATAATTTGCGTGATTCGTTGAGGAGCAGAATCCGCACCTTTGAAATCAGAAATTCCAATGGGGATTTGGGTGATGCCAACACCTGAAATTTCAACTTTGAATTCTGCGCGGGCGACATTTGCAACACCAAAGACTAGCCCCAAAAGGGCAGCGAAAGCAATGACAAATCTAGGCATATTTTGCGATGGAAGTTAACTCTCCCCATTCTAACCATGCAACCGTCTTGCAAGGGTGATAATCACACACTGAAAATAGTTATCGACCCGATGTCATCACAACCCCACTTTTTACAACGTCTTCTGACTTGTATTAGCTTGTTCAAATACCCTCGTTACGGCTGGGTTACTGCTGTTGTCTGCATGGTGCTTGTTGCGCTTTGTGAACCTATGGTTCCGGCGTTGCTGCAACCCTTGTTGGATAAGGGTTTTCAGCAAAACAGTTTTCCCATTTGGTTGGTTCCATTTGCATTGATTGGACTATTTGGCATTCGCGGCATGGGCATGTTTATTGGACATGTGGCTATTGCCAAAATCACCCAGACTGGATTGTTGGCCTTGCGTATGCAAATGTTCAAACGTTTGCAAGATGCCGCTTTGCCACTTTTTCGCCAGCAAAATTCCAGTGCGATTGGAAACACTCTGGTTTTTGAAGTGCAAGTGGGTGCCCAGACCTTGGTCAATTCGGTCATCGGCACGGTCCGAGACAGCCTTACTTTGATTGCATTGATTGGGTATTTGCTTTATTTGAATTGGAAACTGAGCTTGATTGTGGCCTTGCTGATCCCATCGGTGGCCTGGCTCATGAAAGTCCTCAGTCGTAGGCTCTACGCATTGATCAAATATTCGCAACAAGCCACAGACCAACTGTCTTATGCAGTTGAAGAAACGGCTTTGGCCCATCGCGAAATCCGGTTGCATGAAGCCCAAGGCATGCAAACCAAACGTTTTGAAGGTTTGGGAAAAGCCTTGTCTAGGCTGGCCATTAAGACCTCAGTAGCCAATGCTGGAATTACGCCCCTCACCCAATTGTTTTCTGCCATCGCTTTGTCGGCAGTGATCAGTGTGGCTTTGTTGCAAAGCCAGGACAGCCAAATGAGCGTTGGCGGATTTGCCGCATTTGTCACTGGCATGTTGATGTTGGCCAACCCCATCAAACATTTGTCAGAAGTTGCGGGTCCTATGACCCGTGGCATCGCTGCGCTTGAACGCGCCATGGAGTTGATTCACTCCACCCCTGTTGAAAGCAGTGGAAATCACCACAGTCCGCGCGCAAGTGGTCATGTGCAATTGAAACAAGTGTCGTTGCAATACCAACCCGACTTGCCATTTGCCTTAGACACTATTGACTTGGAGATACATCCGGGTGAAACGGTTGCCTTGGTGGGAACTTCTGGCTCAGGTAAAACCTCCCTGGCCAATTTACTGCCAAGGTTTGTAGACCTGACCAGTGGTGAAGTATTGCTCGACGGTGTGTTGCTCCACGATTGGGATTTGCACAATTTGCGCCGTCAATTTGCCATGGTCAGTCAAACCGTGGTGGTTCTCAATGACACACTGGCAGCCAATGTGGCGCTGGGACAAACACCAGACAGAGACAAAGTGGTCGAATGCTTGTTGGCCGCGAATTTAGGTGATTATTTGACTACCCTGCCACAGCACATTGATACAGTGGTGGGTCACAACGCGTCCAGTCTCTCTGGGGGTCAACGGCAGCGTTTGGCGATTGCCAGAGCCATGTACAAAGATGCGCCTTTTTTGATTCTGGATGAAGCCACTTCTGCCTTGGACAACGAGTCTGAGCGAATGGTTCAAGACGCGTTGCAAGCATTGCAAGTTGGCAGGACCACACTTGTCATTGCGCACCGCTTATCTACTATTGAGAGCGCAGACCGTATTGTGGTTATGGAAGCTGGAAAAATCATTGAAACCGGTAACCACACATCACTGATACAACACAACGGTGTGTATGCCTCCATGTTCAGACTTGGAAATTCAGGCTATTTGAGCAACCTCTGATACAGCCTGAACCATCCTGATCAAAGCAAAACAATATTGAACTGTTCGGCGTCAATGCCGAATTCAGCTTGCAAAGAAATAGGTTTGCCAATGAACTCACTCAAACCTGCCAGATGCAGGCTTTCCTCTTCTTGCAGCAAATCAATCACCTTAGGGGAAGCCAATACACGAAATTCTTTGGGACTGAACTGTCGTGCTTCACGCAATATTTCGCGCAATATGTTGTAGGCCACTGTTCTGGCGGTATTGACGACACCGCGCCCCTGACAGTGGGCGCATGGTTCACACAGCAACTGGGCCAGTGACTCGCGCGTACGCTTGCGCGTCATCTCCACCAGACCCAACGCAGAAAAACCGCTGATACTGGTTTTCACTTTGTCGCGCGACAGTTGTTTTGAAAATTCAGCCAGCACTGCTTCACGATGCTCCGGTTTTTGCATGTCAATAAAGTCGGTGACGATCACGCCTCCCAAATTGCGTAAGCGCAATTGCCGGGCTATGGCACCCGCCGCCTCTAAATTGGTTTTGAAAATGGTGTCGTCAAAGTTGCGTGCTCCCACGAAACCGCCGGTATTCACATCAATGGTGGTCAGCGCTTCTGTCTGGTCAATGATCAAATAGCCACCCGACTTAAGCGTGACTTTGCGCCCTAATGCTTGCTTTATTTCATCGTCAATATTAAACAGGTCAAAGATCGGGCGCTCACCTTTGTAATGCGCCAATTTAGAGACTGCTGAAGGCATGAATTCGCGACCAAACAATTGCAACATATCGTGTTGTTCGTGCGAATCTATGCGAATGGTTTGAGTGGTCTCATCCACCATGTCGCGCAACACACGTTGCAGTAAATTCAGGTCTTGATGGAGCAAGGATTTTGGTGGCAATTGTTGAGAAGCTGATTTCACTTTGGCCCAAGTTTTTCTCAAATACGCAATGTCTTCTTTCAGCTCATCTTCGCTGGCGTCTTCGCCGTTGGTGCGCAAAATAAAACCGCCTTTGTCATCGGCCTGGTGGGCGAGTTCAATCAGTTTCAGGCGCAATTTCTCTCGCTGTTCTTGTGGGATTTTTTGCGACACACCGATATGGTTGTCTTGCGGCAAAAAAACCAATAATCGTCCCGCAATGCTTATTTGCGTCGATAACCGCGCGCCTTTGCTGCCAATCGGGTCTTTGATGACTTGTACCGTCAATGATTGACCTTCGAATACTTGCTTCTCAATGGGGACTACGGGCGGATGTGTCTGATCGGTGTCATGAGATTTGTTGTGCACGGGATTGAATAAATCAGCAACATGCAAGAAGGCTGAACGCTCCATGCCAATGTCGATGAAGGCTGACTGCATGCCAGGCAACACCCTGGCCACCTTGCCAGAGTAAATATTGCCCACCAAACCGCGCTCAAGCGAACGCTCAATATGCATTTCTTGCAAAGCACCGTTTTCAACCAAAGCCACTCTGGTTTCTTGGGGTGACCAGTTGATCAATATGTCGTGTTGCATGGGTTAATCCTTCATCCACTTGAGCAGCATTTGTCTGGTCTCATACACCGGCAAGCCCATGATGCCAGAGTGACTGCCAGCGATTTTTTTAACAAATCCAGCAGCTATGCCTTGAATCGCGTAAGCACCCGCCTTGCCCATGGGTTCACCCGTCGTGACGTAATTGGAAATATCGTCCTTGGTCATCGGTGAGAAAGTTACATGTGAGCACTGTACACGGCACATCATCCGAAGCCCATCACCGATAGCCACTGCGGTCAACACTTGGTGGGTGTGACCCGATAAACTTTTTAGCATCATCTGTGCTTGGGCTTCATCAGCGGGTTTGCCAAATAGGTGTCCATCAAGTGTCACTGTGGTGTCTGCGGTCAGCACCGGCCTGGGGGACAAGTTCTTTTTTTTCAGATGGTGAATGGCCGCTTGAAGTTTTAAGAGCGTCACCCGTCTGACATAAGTGCGTGCTGATTCGCCCCCAACTCTGTCTTCTAAAGCTTCTGCCGCCACCGTATCTTCTGGCAACAACAATTCAAATGGCACACCTATTTGCGTCAACAGTTGTTGGCGGCGGGGGCTTTGTGAAGCCAAATAAATGGCGGGCAGCGAAATCATTCGCGGTGATAAGGGTGGTTGGACAACATCGACCAAGCACGGTAGAGCTGTTCAATCAACAAGACTCTGACCATCGCATGTGGAAGCGTCAAGTTTGACAAGCTGAGCAACTCATGACCGCCCTGTCTGATCGCCGGATCAAAGCCATCGGGCCCACCAATGATCAGAGCGACTTCTGTGGCTTGGTCCTGCCAGCCGCGCCATTTTTCAGCCAAACCTGTGGTGGTGAGTTGCTTGCCTTTTTCATCCAGCCAAATCCGATGGCAGTCTTTGGGCAACACCGCTTCAATACGGCTCTTTTCAGCGGTCCAGATTTGGGGCAGGGTTTTGGACGATCGCGGTTCGGTTTTGACGGTTTTAAGCGTCAGTTTGATATCAGGTGGAAAGCGTTTAGCGTATTCATCCCAGGCAGTTTGTGCCCAGGCGGGAACCTTTTGACCGACAGCCACCACCCAAAGCTTCATGGCTTGGATTTACGGGGCGGACTTTTTTTTGCGGCGGGTTTTTTTACTGCCGCAGATTTGGCCACCACTTTTTTTGCCACTGGCTTCTTGGAAGAAACTGTTTTGACAGCGCCCTTTTTGGCGATTACTTTTGGGTCAGCCCCTTTTTTGGCGGGCTGACGCGCTGCTTTTTTAGGCGCTTCAATGGGCGTCGCAACAGCTTTAACAACAGGTTGCGGTTTGGCCGCACCGAGCTTGATGCGAACAGGCTTGTCGCCCCAGATTTCTTCCAAGTGGTAATACTGACGAATGGTGGGTTGCATGATGTGGACCACCACTGCCCCGCAATCCACAATGATCCATTCGCCGTTTTCTTCGCCTTCTATACGCGGTTTGCCAAAACCAGCGTCTCTGACATCGTCGCGCAAATTGGCTGCCAAGGCTTTTGTTTGCCGATTTGAAGTTCCGCAAGCAATAACCACCCGTTCAAACAAGGGTGACAAATGCTCGGTGTTGAACACCTGGATGTCTTGCGCTTTGACATCTTCCAAGCTGTCGACGATGGTGCGTTGTAATTTTTGTACGTCTTTTTTTTCAGAGACTTCAGTCATGTTGATCCAGATAAAGATGGTGTTGTTGAATGTATTGCGAGACGGAGGGTGTTAATTCCTCGGTGGGTAATGCACCTTGGCGAATGCGAAAACGGATATCAGTGGCACTGACTTTTTTTAACGGCATGTTCAAACGTACGGTCTTGACTTGGTGCTGATTGTGCCACTCGTCTGTCAAGCGCTGGCTTTCGGAAGAGGAAGGTCTTTGGGCAACTGCCAAAGTGGCGTTTGCAGCAATTTGCTGCCAATGCCTCCAAGTTTGAAATTGAAGCGCTTGGTCGGCACCCATGACAATGAAAAATGTCGCCCCTTGATGGCTTTCCATGAACTCGCTCAAAGTATCTACGGTGTAACTGGGCCCTGCACGGCGGATTTCGCGTTCATCTACACGTGCCTTGTCACAATTCGCGAAATTGCGTTCAACCATGGCCAAGCGGTGATGCGCTGGAGAGAGTGCGCGGGATTTATGCCAAGCCTCACCGGTAGGCAACACGTACAACACATCCAGTTGGAGTTGTTCAATCGCACAAGTAGCCAAGGCCAGGTGTCCGGTATGAGGTGGGTCAAACGCCCCACCATACAAACCGACGCGAGAAAAAAGGGATGCGCTCAAATCCAGGCTTTGGGTTTGAGGTAATCGGTGTACAGCCGGTGCTCAGCTGAACCGGGCTCGGGTTGCAGCTGGTAGCACCAAGTCACTAATGGCGGCATGGACAGCAATATGGATTCTGTGCGGCCTCCAGACTGCAAGCCGAAATGGGTACCACGGTCAAACACCAAATTGAATTCGACATAACGGCCACGACGGTACAACTGGTGATCGCGCTCTTTTTCTCCATAGGGCATATTCTTTCGCTTTTCAACAATGGGTAAATAGGCTTTCAAAAAATGGTCGCCCACACTTCGCATCATTTCAAAGCTTTTGTCAAAACCCAGCTCAGAAAAATCGTCGTAAAAAATCCCGCCTATGCCGCGCGGTTCATTGCGGTGTTTCAAAAAGAAATACTCATCGCACCAAGTTTTAAATCGTGGATATAGCTGCTCACCAAAACCGTCTAAGGCTTGTTTGCAAGTGGTGTGAAAGTGTATGGCGTCCTCGTCAAATCCGTAATAGGGGGTCAAGTCCATACCACCACCAAACCAAGCCACCGATTGACCATCCGGCGCACGCGCCATCAATGCCCGAACATTCATGTGCACCGTTGGCACATAGGGATTTCTGGGATGAAACACCAGTGAAACGCCCATGGCTTCAAACGCAGAGCCATTGAGTTCGGGGCGGTGTTGCGTTGCAGAGGGTGGCAATTTGGGGCCCGTGACATGCGAAAAACCGCAACCTGCGCGTTCAAACACATTGCCCTGCTCCATGATCATGGTGATACCGTTGCCTTGCAAAGGTTCACCCGCAGGTTTTTCCCAGGCGTCAGACAAAAAAGAGGTGCCATCCAGATCGGTCAGCGCCGAGGTAATGTTTTGTTGCAAACCCTTTAAATAGGTTTGGACAGATTGAAATGCGGGATTCATGGGAGGGGCTTCCTGAAAAAAACACAGGTCAACGCTTGAGCGCACGGTGTCCGATGTCGCGCCTGACTTGCGCGCCATCAAAATGGATCTGATCTACCAAAGCATAGGCAACAGTCTGCGCTTGACGGACTGTGTCGCCCAGTGCTGTCACACACAACACCCGGCCTCCAGAGGTCAAGACTTGTTGGCCTTCGCGTTGTGTCGCCGCATGAAACACCTTGGCATTGGCATCGGTATCGACAACAGGTAACCCGTGAATGGCATCGCCTTTGCGTACGGTGTGTGGATACCCGTGTGCGGCCATCACCACACCCAAGGCAACACGACGGTCCCATTCCAGATCAATTTGGTTCAAGCTCGCGCCAGCATCGTCTGTGGCTGCCAGCAACAACGGCAATAAATCGCTTTTCAAACGCATCAAAATTGGCTGTGTTTCAGGGTCGCCCATGCGGCAGTTGAACTCCAACACTTTTATCTGGCCAGAGGGACTGATCATCAATCCAGCATATAAAAATCCCGAGTAAGGAATGCCATCAGACATCATGCCTTTGAGCGTCGGTTGAATCACTTCACGCATCACCCGCGCATGAATTTCTGGCGTCACGACCGGCGCGGGCGAGTACGCCCCCATGCCGCCTGTGTTCGGCCCCTGATCACCATCAAGCAGTCGTTTATGGTCTTGTGAAGTGGCCAATGCCATGGCTTGAATGCCTCTGGCAACCACCATGAAGCTGGCCTCTTCGCCGTCTAAACATTCCTCAATCACCACCCGTGCTTTACCGCCAGCGTGTTGTATGCCGGTTTGATCAGGAGCCAGCATATGGTCAATGGCTGCATGGGCTTCTTGCAAAGTGGTCGCCACAACCACGCCTTTGCCGGCGGCAAGACCATCAGCTTTGACCACAATGGGTGCACCATGTGCATTCACATAGGCATGGGCTTTGTCAGCATCTTCAAAAACCTGATAGGCCGCAGTAGGAATATGGTGGCGCTGCATAAAGGCCTTAGAGAAAGCTTTGGAGCTTTCAAGTTGAGCCGCCGCTTGCGTTGGTCCAAAAATGCGCAAACCATGGGCACGGAACTCATCGACGACGCCTGCTGCCAAAGGCGCTTCCGGCCCGACGACGGTCAACCCGATGTCATTGGCCAGTGCCCATTCACGCAAGGCAACGACCTCTGTCAAGGGCAATACTTGCAAATTTTTATCGAGGGCGATACCTGCATTTCCGGGTGCCACGTAGACCATTTGCACCTGAGGTGAACTCGTTAGCTTCCAAGCCAACGCATGTTCCCGCCCACCAGCGCCAATGACCAGTACTTTCATAGAGCCGCGTTGTGATAGACCTCTTGCACATCATCAAGGTCTTCCAACGCATCAATGATTTTTTGCATTTTGAGGCGGTCGTCATCGTTTAATTCGATGGTGATGTCAGCACGGTAAGTGATCCCAGACATTTCTGGAGGCATACCAGCTTTATCTAATGCAGCTTTGACCGTTTCGAATTCTGCCGTGTCGGTTAACACTTCGATCGCCCCATCTTCATCCGTGATGACGTCTTGAGCACCGGCTTCCAGCGCAATTTCCATGACGGTATCTTCCGAGGTGCCGGGTGCCAGTATCAATTGACCACAATGCTTGAACTGAAATGCCACTGAACCATCGGTCCCCAAATTGCCGCCGTGTTTGCTGAGTGCGTGACGGACTTCGGCGACAGTACGAACTTTGTTGTCTGTCATGGTGTCCACCATCAGGGCGACGCCGCCGACGCCATAACCTTCGTAGCGTATTTCTTCGTAGTGAATGCCTTCTAAATTGCCGTTGGCTTTGTCGATATTGCGTTTGATGGTGTCAGCCGGCATATTGGCCGCCTTGGCTTTTTCCACGGCCAAGCGTAATCGGGGGTTCACCTGAAGATCCCCCCCGCCTTGGCGTGCAGCCACCATGATTTCGCGAATGACGCGGGTCCAGACCTTACCGCGCTTCTCGTCTTGCCTACCCTTGCGATGCTGGATATTGGCCCATTTGCTGTGACCTGCCACCTTAACTGGCCTCGGCTTCTTCGGGTTCAGCCGGTTCAGATTTGGACGCGCGGCTTTCCTTTTTTGGCAAAGGTTGTATGTCGAGTTGGACTTCGTCTTTTTCGTCAAGTCCCACTGTCAAACGCCCGCCTTCAGTCAGTCGTCCGAACAACAACTCATCTGCCAGTGCACGGCGAATCATGTCCTGAATCAGGCGCTGCATAGGGCGTGCGCCCATGAGTGGGTCAAAGCCTTTCTTGGCAAGGAATTTGCGCATGTCATCCGTGAAGGTGACATCGACTTTTTTCTCTGCCAGTTGCGTTTCAAGTTGCAGCAAGAACTTATCAACCACGCGCATGATGACGGTTTCATCAAGGGATTTAAAGCTCACGGTAGCGTCCAAGCGGTTGCGGAACTCAGGGGTAAACAAACGCTTGATGTCTGCCATTTCATCACCCTGCTCGCGCGCATTGGTAAAGCCTATGGTCGACTTGTTCATGGTCTCTGCACCGGCGTTGGTCGTCATGATGATGATGACGTTGCGGAAGTCGGCTTTGCGACCGTTGTTGTCCGTCAAAGTGCCGTGGTCCATGACTTGAAGCAGCACATTGAAAATATCCGGGTGTGCTTTCTCGATTTCATCTAGCAACAACACGGCGTGCGGTTTTTTGGTCACGGCTTCGGTCAACAAGCCGCCCTGATCAAACCCCACATAGCCGGGAGGCGCACCGATCAAGCGGCTGACGGCGTGGCGCTCCATGTACTCAGACATGTCAAACCGCAGTAATTCGATACCCAAAATGAATGCCAGCTGTTTGGCGGCTTCGGTTTTACCCACACCGGTGGGCCCGCTGAACAAAAATGCGCCGATCGGCTTGTCCGCTTTGCCAAGGCCAGAGCGGGCCATTTTGACGGATGAGGCCAGCACTTCCAAAGCTTTGTCCTGACCAAACACCACGCTTTTTAAGTCGCGCTCCAAGGTTTGCAATTTGCCGCGATCATCGTTGGAGACGCTGGCCGGCGGGATGCGTGCAATCTTGGCAACGATGTCTTCGATCTCAGATTTGGTGATGGTTTTCTTGCGCTTGGAGACGGGCAATATGCGTTGCGCTGCACCAGCCTCGTCAATCACGTCAATGGCTTTGTCGGGCAAATGGCGGTCGTTGATGTACTTGGCGCTCAGCTCTGCAGCAGCTTGCAACGCCGCCACGGCATACTTCACGCTGTGGTGCTCTTCAAAACGCGACTTCAAGCCTTTGAGAATGTCTACAGTTTGCTCGACGGTGGGTTCGACCACGTCGACTTTTTGGAAACGACGGGACAAGGCCGCGTCTTTTTCGAAAATGCCCCGGTATTCGGTGAATGTGGTGGCGCCTATGCACTTGAGCTGTCCGCTGGACAAAGCAGGTTTGAGCAAGTTGGACGCATCCAAAGTACCACCCGAGGCTGCACCCGCACCGATCAAGGTGTGTATTTCATCAATGAACAGCACGGCGTTGGGTCTGTCCTTGAGCGACTTCAGCACGCCTTTGAGCCGTTGCTCGAAATCACCACGGTATTTGGTACCCGCCAGCAACGCACCCATGTCCAGCGAATACACCTGTGACTCAGCCAGAATTTCGGGCACGTCTTTTTGAGTGATGCGCCAGGCCAGTCCTTCGGCAATCGCGGTTTTCCCCACACCGGCTTCGCCGACCAGCAAGGGGTTGTTTTTGCGTCGGCGGCAGAGGATTTGTATGACACGCTCGACTTCGTATTCGCGGCCGATCAACGGATCAATCTTGCCGTCCTTGGCAAGTTGATTCAAGTTCTGTGTGAACTGCTCCAGAGGCGAGGTTTTCTCTGATTTGTCGGTGTTCTCTTCGGCTTCAGGCGCACTGGACTCACCGCCTTTGACAGGCTCTTGCGGGTCTGTTTTTTTGATGCCGTGGGCAATGTAGTTAACCACGTCCAAGCGGGTCACGCCT
>CAMDSU010000024.1 GCA_945907335.1 Bordetella parapertussis
GCTACGCGCAGCGACATGGACGGCAAGGGCCTGCGAATCGGCATCGTGCAAGCACGGTTCAACCCTTCCATCACGGCCGCATTGGCCACAGCATGCAGCGATGAATTACATGCACTCAAAGTCGCGCTTGAAGATATCCAACATGTGCAAGTGCCGGGCGCGCTCGAAGTGCCAGTGGCTTTACAGGCCATGGCGCAAACTGGTCATTTCGATGCCTTGATTGCACTGGGCTGCATTATTCGCGGAGAAACCTACCACTTTGAACTGGTGGCGAACGAGTCCGGTTCGGCCATCACGCAACTGGCCTTAGACCACGGACTGCCGATCGCCAACGCCATCCTCACCACCGAAAACGAAGCGCAGGCGATAGCCCGTCAACACGACAAGGGCAGAGACGCCGCCCGGGTCGCTGTCGAAATGGCTTTGCTGATGAAAACGCTCACATGAACGCCTCTGCTCCCCCCGTCGCCAAATCCGGCAAACCTTCCGACATGCGCCGCGCCAGTGCCCGCGCCGCCCGCACCCGCGCTCGGGGATTTGCCGTGCAGGCCTTGTACCAAGTCATCGTCGGTCGCAATGCCCCTGACGATGTCGACACTTTCACGCGCGAACTCAGCGGTTTTCACAAAGCCGATAGCGTGCATTTCGATGCGTTGTTGCACGGCTGCGCCGCGCAAGCCGAGGCGTTGGACGCCCATATCCTGCCGTTGTTAGACAGAAAAATGGCGGAAATCTCGCCGATCGAACATGCCGTCTTATGGATTGGCGCCTATGAAATGCAACATTGCTTGGACATTCCATGGCGGGTGGTGATCAACGAATGCATCGAACTGGCCAAAGAATACGGCGGTACCGATGGCCACAAATATGTCAATGCGGTGCTAAACGGCTTGGCCCCATCGCTACGGGCTTTAGAGGTCGCGGCCGACAAGCATGCGCCGCCTGCCCCAGCCGACTGACACCATGCGAATCAGCCAACGCGCGAGCCGCATCGCACCCTTTTATGTGATGGAGATGGCCAAGTCCGCCAAACAACTCGCCGATCAAGTCAAGCAAACCGACTCGCCGATGTTGTTTTTAAATATTGGCGAACCCGATTTCACGGCCCCTCCCTTGGTACAGGAGGCTGCGATACGCGCTATCCAAGATGGCCGCACGGCCTATACCCAAGCTTTGGGTTTGGACGCTTTGCGCGAGCGCATCAGCGACTGGTACCGCACACGCTTTGCTGTATCCGTGCCCGCCCGACGCATTGTGGTGACTGCTGGCGCATCGGCGGCATTGCAATTGGCGTGTCTGGCGTTGATCGAATCGGGTGACGAGGTACTGATGCCCGACCCGTGTTACCCGTGCAACCGCCAGTTTGTGCAGGCTGCCGATGGACGTGCAGTGCTGTTACCCACCACGGCTGAACAGCGCTTCCAACTCAGTGCGGCCCAAGTCGAGGAACACTGGCAAGCGGCTACCCGAGGGGTATTGTTGGCCTCGCCGTCCAATCCAACCGGCACGTCTGTGGCCATGGAAGAGCTCTTCAACATCCATCGTTTTGTGAATGACAAAGGCGGCATCACCATGGTGGATGAAATCTACCTTGGCCTAAGCCACGACCCGACCTATGGACAAACCGCCTTGGCCATCGACGACCAGGTCATCAGCATCAACAGCTTTTCAAAATATTTCAACATGACTGGCTGGCGGCTCGGCTGGTTGGTGGTGCCCGAAGACTTGGTGGCAGTCATCGAACGCTTGGCGCAAAACCTGTTTATTTGCCCCAGTACTGTGGCCCAATACGCGGCCCTGGCCTGCTTTGAGCCTGACAGTTTGTCCATCTATGAAGACAGACGCGCGGCTTTCAAACACAGGCGCGATCAGTTCATTCCTCAGCTCAATGCGATGGGCTTGACCGTGCCCGTCATGCCCGATGGGGCGTTTTATGCTTGGGCGGATTGCCGCCAAGCCTGCGAGCGTCTGGGGCTTGCAGACAGCTGGGCGTTTGCCGAGCATGTCATGCAAAAGGCGCATGTGGTCATCACGCCCGGTCGAGATTTCAGTCAGCACCGCCCGGGTGACTTTGTCAGAATGTCTACAGCCAGTTCGCTGCAAACACTCGACAACGCCGCACATCGCTTGCGCCACTTATTGGAGACTGCATGAGTTTTCAATTTCCTGTCCGCGTGTATTGGGAAGACACCGATGCCGGAGGCATTGTGTTTTATGCCAATTACCTGAAATTTTTTGAGCGTGCACGTACTGAATGGCTGCGTCACTTAGGGCTACAACAACATGCGCTCAAGCAAGAGACCGGCGGTATGTTTGTGGTTATTGATACACAATTGAAATACCACAGACCGGCACAGCTTGACGATATGCTTCAGGTCAGCGCTGTGATGCAAGAAAAAGGCCGTGCCAGCCTGGTGGTTGCCCAGCAGGCTTGGCGGCTTGAAAATGACGGCAACCGAACCTTGCTGTGCGAAGGCAGTATTCGCATTGGCTGGGTCAATGCCGAGAAAATGAAACCCGAGCGGATTCCCCCTCAACTTTTGGAGTTGTTCACATGAACCAGGATTTATCAATTGTTCAATTGCTTTTGAACGCCAGTTGGGTGGTGCAAGCGGTCGTGCTGATCTTGATGCTGGTGTCGGTCATGAGCTGGGCCGCCATCTTTCGCAAATTACTGTCGTTAAAACAAGTCAAAAACTTGAACGAAGAATTTGAACGCGATTTTTGGTCGGGCAAAAGCCTCAACGAATTGTTTGCAGGCGCCCAGCAAAATGCCAAGACCTCCGGCCCAATGGAGCGCATTTTTGCCAGCGGCATGCGCGAATACCAAAAACTGCGTGAGCGGCGTATCACCGACAGTGGTTTGTTGATGGACGGCGCACGCCGAGCCATGCGAGCGAGTTTGCAGCGCGAAATGGACGCCATTGAATCCAACCTGTCCATGCTGGCGTCGGTGGGTTCGGTGTCTCCTTACGTGGGTTTGTTTGGCACCGTTTGGGGCATCATGCATGCGTTCACCGGCTTGGCAAGCCTGCAGCAAGTGACCCTGGCCAAAGTGGCACCCGGCATTGCTGAAGCTTTGGTGGCAACCGCTATCGGTTTGTTTGCCGCCATTCCTGCGGTGCTTGCATTCAACCGTTTTTCACGCGACATCGACAGAGTGGCCAACAAACTGGAGACTTTCATTGAAGAGTTTTCCAACATATTGCAACGCAATGTAGGCGCTGCGCCTACCACTAACCGCTGATTGGCAAACGCGTATGGCTGCATCCCTGAACCAACGGCGCTCAAGGCGTACCATCAACGACATCAACATGGTGCCGTTCATCGATGTCATGCTGGTGCTGCTCATCATCTTCATGGTCACCGCACCGTTGCTGTCCCCCAGCTTGATCGATGTGCCCAGCGTTGGCAAAGCCGCCAGCGCGCCCGATCAAGTCATCACCATTGAAATCGACAAGCAATTGCAGATCGTCGTTAAATCCAAAGGCAGCAACGCTGACAGCGGCTTGCAGATCAAGCAAAACGCCTCCATGGACAACGTCGCCAAAATTGCTTTGCAACTGCAGGCTGGCAAAGCGCAAACACCCGTCATCATCAGTGCCGACAAAGGCATCACGTATGACAACGTGGTCAAGTTGATGGATCGACTGCAGCGCGCGGGTGTGCAGCGCGTGGGATTGGCCGTTCGCCAGAGTGAATAAACCCAGTTCATGAGCAAAGAGACATCACATCTGGAATTTGCCCCGCCGCAAGAGTTGGGGGGCGGAGGATCGCTGGCGTTGGCGTTGTTTGTACACGCCTTGCTGCTGATGGCTTTGACTTGGGGTGTCCATTGGCGCACCGATCCGAAAGAGGACATCGTGGACGCCGAATTGTGGGCGGCCATTCCTGAACCTGTCGCGCTCAAATCCGACGCGGCCGTACTGCCAAAAAGTGAAACGGATACCAAGCGCACAGCCCCTGCGGTGAAAAAAGACGCGCCGCCACCGGCCAAGATCATTGATCTCCCCACCAAAAAAGCAGATGCGACGATCCAAAACACAGTTGACGCAGATATAGCCATTGAAAAACGCAGGAAAAAAGAAGCCGCCGAACAACTCGCGCAAGAGAAACAAGCAGAGAAGCTGCGTAAAGCCCAAGAGCTAGCTGCCGAAAAGGAACGCAAAGCGGAGCTGTTGCGTGAAGAGGCGGCCAAACGAAAAGAGGAAATTCGGCTTCGCAAAGAGGAATTAGCTCAGCGCAAAGAAGAAGAATTACGTCGTAAGAAAGAAGAAATTCGGCTTCGCAAAGAGGAAGTAGCTCAACGCAAAGAAGAAGAATTACGTCGTAAGGAAGAAGAAGCAAGACGTAAGGAAGAGGAAATTCGACTTCGCAAAGAAGAAGAAGCCAAGCGTAAGGAAGAGGAAATTCGACTGCGCAAAGAGGAAGAGGCTCGGCGCAAAGAAGAAGAAGCCCGCATCCAAAAAGAAGAAGAAGAAGCCCGCCGAAAAGAGGAAGAGGCAAAACGCAAAGAGGAAGAGGCTCGGCGTAAAGAAGAAGCGCGCAGAATCGAACAAGAGGCCAAAGAGGCAGAGGACCAACGCCAACGACAAATCAAGCGACTCAAAAGCTTGGGTGCGACGACCGCCGGGCCAGTGGATCCGGTCAATGAATCCAAAGGCGGCGGCAAACCCAGCGATTCTTATCTGGGTCGACTCAGGGCCCGAGTCAAACCCAACATCACTTTTTCAGATTCACAACTTCAGTCAGTACGAGGGAACCCGGCTGCAGAGGTGGAAGTGACTTGCAGTCCGAGTGGACAAATTATTGGCATTAAATTAACGCAGTCCAGTGGCAATGCTGCCTGGGACCAAGCCGTGCTGAAAGCCATTGAAAAGACCGGCACCTTGCCCCGTGATGAGAACGGCAAAATCCCATCCAAAATTCCTTTTGTGTTCAGACCACGCGACTGAACATCAATGCAAATGGCGGGGTCTGCGCCCGCCGTGGCCGCTGCTTCCGCTGCCTTTGGGCGGTTTGCTGATTTCCAGGGAATTCACCAAAGAATCAAAACGCTTGCTAAAGAGTTTGTCTACTTCCAGCACCACATCGCTGAGCTCGGCTGCGTCGAAATGACGTTCCATCAAATTCACCAAGTCTTGCACCAGCAAATCGCGCTGAACTTGCATGATGGCGGCGGGTGTGGGCCCAACAAACAACATCATGAAGTCATCGCGTGAATCTCTGCCCTGCGCTTCGTCTTCATCGTCGAATTCGGCATCGTAAAAAGTAACTTCAAGCGCGGCACCAGCTCGGGTGAGGTCATTCAAGCCCATGCACACATCGTCAAGGACTTGCCGGAAATCATCTTCACCTTTAATGGTCCAACATATTTGCAAAACATGGTCATTGGTATCGTGCCGAATACCTGGCTCTTCTTCGTAAAAACTGTCGGCGCATTCTTGCAAGGATCTGGCACCGGCATAGACCCAAAGTCCGCGCAAAGCTTCTTGCAAATGCTCAAAAGTAACATCCTCGCGCAAGGGCACAGCGCCGTGCAAATGGATTTCGTAAGTGGTGTTGAATCGTGACATGAAAGCATGATAGCAGTGGCGAGAATCTGGAGCGACTCTAAAGATGGTGCCTGAGACCGGAATCGAACCGGTACGCCCGTTATTCACGAAAGCGGCGGATTTTAAGTCCGCTGTGTCTACCTATTTCACCACTCAGGCTTATATGGCTGTATTGTGGCAAAGAATCAGGGACTAACGACTTGCTCTGCTAAATAAATCCGTTGGCCCGCGTTTTCAGGCAACATCAGTTTGCTGCCTTGAAAATAAATAGTGACCGAAGACAGTCCGTTGCTGCTGATGATCCAAGGCGGTGAACCGCGAACACTGCGACCTGCCCCGGGCTCTAGATCCAATACGGTGCGATTTTGTTTGGCATCATCCACACACAATTGCACAGGTTTGGTGGCTTGTACAAATACATAGTTACCGGGTTTAGACACCGAATGGGGCAACACGGTCGTGGCGTTGGTATCGATGCTGGCGCAATCCCGCTTTTCCATCGCGGCGGCTTGCACCTGCGGCGTAGCAATTGCGGCAGGTAAGGCATTGATAGACGCTGGTGCGTTAGCCACTGAAGAGGCTATTGAAGAATGGTCAACCGGCCCTGCTTTGACTTCTTCCGTTTTGACTTCTTTTGAAGCAACTGACTCAAGCAAAATCGCAGCGGCAGCTTGGTCAACGCTTTGATTCAGGCCGATGGGATTGACCCATTCGCTGAAGTTTGAAACAGGAACATCTTGATTGGATTGCCAACCGATAAATACCAAAAAACTGACACCTGCAATCGCAACCAATGACAGAACTCCCCGCAAGCGAGCGGGACGCCGCACCGCAGAGGTGACCACATTACCGCTGAGATTTTTTTCTGACAAACGAATGATGTCATCGATGACATTTGCACTGCCGCGTGGTGCGGATTCTTCTGCCAACACTTTGGTGGGATTGCCAGCAGGCAAAGGATTTTCAAGCATGCGAATCACACGACGCATGGACTGATCTTTGATTTGGGGCGAGTAAAACAAGTTGTCGCCACCGTCTTCGAGCTGACGTATTTGACCCGCAGACAGATTGGCCATAGCAGCCAATTGAGCAATGTTTAAACCGGCAGCTTGGCGCAAGTCTCTTAAATGCTCAGCTTTTTCGCGTTCTTTTTCTTCCATCTGTGCTTTATCAGTGGCAAATAATCAAAAAATGTACTGTAATAAGACAAATTAGTCTATGCAGAATTTCTTGTATTTTTGGGTACTTTCGTAATCATTCTGTAAGACTTGTATGCTGTTCTGATCTGTTTTGTACACCCGATGATAAATTCTTTCGCACCATTAGAGATCAGACACATTGCGGGCTCAAACAACCGATCCCCCATTGTTTACTTGCACGAGGGCTTGGGATCGGTCGCAATGTGGAACAGTCGCAGCTTGGATTGGCCGTTGGCGGTATGCCAAGCCACAGGCCGCGCTGCTTTGGTGTATTCGCGTCGTGGCTATGGCAACTCTGAACCTATTGTCGACGTGCGTGGCGTCCATCGACTGTCTCCCGACTATATGCACCGCGAAGCGTGGGAGGTATTGCCCCATTTGCTGAAAACTCATTCGATAGAAACCCCTGTGTTGCTTGGACATTCCGATGGCGCCACCATCGCTTTGCTGCATGCCGCCAAATTTTCTGTAACAGCCACCATTGCGATGGCGCCGCATTTGTGGGTCGAAGACATCAGTTTGCGCTCTATTGAAGCCACCAAAGTCGCTTTTGAACAGGGCGAGTTGCGGCGCAAGTTGTCCAAGTTTCACGCCGATGTCGATGGCGCATTTTGGCAATGGAACGATGTCTGGTTGTCGGAGGCATTCCGCAGCTTTGACATCCGCAGTGAATGCCAGCACATCGCATCGCCTGTGCTTGCCTTGCAAGGGGTAGACGATATTTATGGCAGTTTGCGACATATCGAAGACTTACACACACAGAGCACGGTACGACGCGAGGTATTGCAAGCGTGCGGACATTCACCCCACAAAGATCAACCGATGTTGAGCTTGCAACTGGTGACAGACTTTTTAAAAGACCTGCCTTGATACTGCACGCTTATCAAGTAAGCCAACTTTGGCTGGCCACATTTTTTTTAATCACCACCATACATGCAGTCTTAGGGTTTGCGAATCAGCGCATGTAATTCTTGCTCGGTTAACCAGCGCCATTGTCCCGGCGCCAATGTATCGTCCAAGACCATATCGCCCACTCGCGAACGGTGTAAACGCACCACTTTGTGGCCCGTGGCCGCCAACATGCGCTTGACTTGGTGGTACTTACCTTCGGTCAATGTCAGCGCCATGCTGTGGCTGCCAGTCAATGCACAGGCCGCAGCCTTGACTGGCTTGGGGTCATCGTTCAACACCACCCCTAGTAATAATTTTTCTGCCACAGATTCATTCAATGCGTCCTCTGTGGTCAATTCATAGACCTTGGGCACATGGTGCTTGGGAGAACTCATGCGATGAATGAACTGTCCATCGTCACTCAACAACAACATGCCCGTGGTGTCTTGGTCCAAACGTCCAACAGCTTGAACACCTTGCAAACCGGTCTTGGCTGGACGCTGCCGCAGTGGCGTGGGCAACAAAGAATACACGCTGGGCCAAGCCGATGGTTTGTGCGAACACTCTGTGCCAGACGGTTTGTGCAACAACACATAGGCCTTGGCGTGGTACTGCCAAAGTGTGCCTTGCACGGCAAATGGCATGCCTTCAATCGCTTGCACCATGGTGTCGGTTTCGCGAACGCAGACCAAACCATGGCCTGTATCAATTTGGACCAAACCTTGCTGCACCATGCCGGCGCAAATACGGCGGGTCCCAAAGCCCTGGGAGTACAAAAGATCGGTCAGTATCAAGGGTTGCGCCATGTCAAACAAGTATCAAAAGGGTTATGGGGCTGCAGGGGCGTAAGCGTTAAAGTATGCACCATGGAAAACATAGATGTCATGGTTTTGCGCTCATTGCGCAATTGGCGGCTAGCCGGGCAACGCGCCTTGCTGGCCACGGTCGTTCGAACATGGGGGTCATCGCCGCGCCCGATTGGCTCGATCATGGCCTTGTGCGAAACCGGTGCAGTGGTGGGTTCGGTTTCTGGCGGTTGTATTGAAGATGATTTGATTTACCGATTCACACAAGCCTATGCCAGCGGCCAGTCCTTGGGCGAAGCACAGGTGATTCCAAGCGGCGCACCGCAGCGCGTGAAATATGGCATCACTGCAGATGAAGCACACAGGTTTGGATTGCCATGTGGTGGCACTTTGGAATTGCTGCTGGAGTTTGACCCTGACGCCAAACAGCTCGACCAATTGGTGATGTCGCTAGAACAAGGCCAATTGATGCAACGCACCACATTGCTGTCTGACGGGCAAGTGAGTTTGAATCCCAGCGACAGCCCTACCGAATTGAGCATTGACAACACGCGATTGGCCAACACCTTTGGTCCCGAATACCGCATGTTGCTGATTGGTGCGGGTCAACTCACCGAATACTTGGCCACCATGGCCTTGTTCAACGGTTTCGCAGTCACTGTGTGTGACCCGCGCGAGGAGTACAGAGGCGCTTGGTCTGTGGCCAATGTGGCAATCACCAGCGAAATGCCAGACGATGTGGTGCAAAGTTTTCGCCCTGACAGACGCAGTTGCGTGATCGCACTGACGCACGATCCCAAATTAGATGACCTGGCCTTGCTCGAAGCGCTGGAGAGCGATGCTTTTTATGTGGGTGCGATCGGATCGCGCCGCAACAACGAAGCGCGGCACCAACGTATGCTTGAGCATTTGGGGAAAACAGACGAAGAGTTAAAGCGCTTGCGCGGGCCGATTGGTATTTATATCGGCAGCAAAACGCCAGCGGAAATTGCAGTGAGCATCATGGCTGAGGTGCTGGCAGTGAAGAACAACGTGCCCTTGCCTCGCGACATGGACGTGGCCCACGCCAAGAACAGCCAAGACATTGCCCACAACGATCCGGGTGTTTTGGTGTGCGGCATTCGCCAATAAGGGGCTTTCAAAAACACCATGGCCACAGGCAAATTAGATTTCACCTCACTTCGCAATTCATTGATACGTCTTGATGAGGGCTATCAACGCTACTTGCTTGACACCAGCGACATACAAATTCGTGATGGTTTGATTCAACGCTATGAATTCACCTATGAAATCAGCCACAAAATATTAAAGCGCCACATCGAAATGACATCAGCCAATCTTGAGATATTGGACGCCATGCCGTTTGCTGATTTGATACGAACAGGCAATGAGTTGTCATTGCTAAAAAGCGACTGGACCGCCTGGAAAATATTCAGAGAAATGCGCGCTAAAACCAGTCATACCTATGATGAAGATATTGCGTTGACTGTGGTGCAGATCATTCCTTTGTTCATCCAAGAAATTCAATTTCTGGTGCTTCAATTAGAGATTCGGCATGCCTGACAAAGTAACAGATGCAACGGGTTCAAGCTTTGGCATATCGCTTACGCAGGAAGAATATCTTTGTGTCACTACCCTGTTGCAAACCATCATTCCTGAACGAGAAGTCAGAGCATTCGGCTCAAGAACCACTTCGGCTCATAAACCTTTTTCAGACCTTGATCTGGTTGTCATGGGAGATCAAGCGCTGCCCACCGATAAAGCCGCAGATTTGCGCCAATCTTTCAGTGATTCAGATTTGACATTCAAAGTCGATGTGGTGATTTGGAGCGAGCTCCAAGACCATTTCAAACGCATCATCGAATCTGGTTCCGTGGTGATTCAATCAGCCCCGCATAAGTAATCGGTTGGTTGACGACCACGTGCCGCGCTTGTCTTGCAGCACCACATCCACGCCCCATGCCCGCGCAGTCTCTTTCACTTTGACCGCTGGACACATAAAAAATACCTTGGTCAATGCATCCGCCATGGCGCAAGAAGCTGCAACCACCGTGACGCTGGACCAATAACGCGGGGAATCCCCAGTCTGCGGGTCAAATATATGGTGGTGTAAGCGGTCTGGGGTGAAGATGGTGTGGGCGTCTGAGGATGTCGCCATTGCCAAACCGTTCGGCAGGGACACACCACGTTTATGGTTGTCGCCCTGGGTGCTTTCGATGCCGAAGCGCCATGCCTGCGCGCCGGGTGCTTGGCCCAAGGTGGATGTTTCACCGGTGTCTATCAACGCATGCATCACACCATGCGACTGCAACACTGAACGCACCAAATCAGCGGCGTAACCTTGCGCTATGCCATTGAGTGACACGCCCATGCCTTTGGCATTCAAACGAACGGCATGTGGGCTGATTTCCAAGGCACGCCAATTGACCAACGGCAAATGACGTTGCAAAGCATGTTTATCTGCAACTTTGCCAGCGGCATGCGCTTGTGACCACAGCTGCCACAACGGTTGCACCGTGACATCAAATGCCCCTTGGCTGCGCGCTGACACATATTGCGCCAGGGAAAGCACAGACAGCAATTGCTCCGACGGTTGTTGCAATACACCATCGCGGTTCAACCGGGACACCGCACTGTCGGGATTGAACAAACTCATGTCAGTTTCCACACCGCGAATGGCTTTGACGGCTTCGTCTAATGCCAACTCCAAACGGTCAGTCTGGCAGTGCGCAGCACGCAACCACAAACTTGTGCCAAAGCCAATCAAAGCGCGTTCACGCCATACCAAACGCTCGGCGCAAGGAGACGACAACGCCGCCGCGAATGCCGCTTGCCCCGTCATGCCTGACAGCAATGTGCCAGCGCCCCAGCCCAAATATTGGCGACGTGTTGTGCTCATGCTGAAACCTCGGGTTGAAGCGCAATGAAGCGACTGCCGTCTTTGCGCTGTTGAATCAATGGCAAGCAGCGCTGGTCATCCTGATAGATAGACACGCAATCCAAGCATTGGAAGCATTCACTGTAATTGACCTCACCACTGGGCTCAATGGCTTGGTATTCACAGCGGTGCCGACATGTTTGACAAGGCGTGCCACATGCTTCGCGACGCGGTATCCAAGACCAACGTTGCAGCACATTGGTGGCGGCCAAGGCCGCGCCCAAGGGACAGATATATCGGCAGTAGCCTCTGTAGACAAACACGCTCAAGCCCAAACAAAACACGGCCCAAACGACATAAGGCCAATCGCGCACAAAGTACAAACTGATGGCTGTTTTGAATGGCTCGACTTCAACAGCCACTTCGGCAAACGAAGGGGAAAACCACACACCCCCCAGAATCACTGCCAACACCACATACTTGAACATTTTGAGCTTTCGGTCCAAGGCAGTTTTCAAACGGCGGTGATGCAAGCCAACGGCTTGGGTCACCATGCTGATGAGCTCTTGCAATGCCCCGAATGGGCACAACCAGCCGCAAAAAGTACCGCGCCCCCAAACAAGCAAGGTGCCCGCGACAAACAACCACAAAATCACACTCATCGGGTCGTTCATGAAAAATAACAAATCTCCGCCGTGGCGCAACTCATCGATTGCCGCCGTGATGTTGACAATCGTCAACTGACCTTGCGCATACCAACCGATGAAGCCCAGCGTGAACACCAAATAAGCAGCTCGCAACCACTTCAGCCGACGGGCACCTGCACTCAAACGCTTTTGCATGACCAAGCCCGTGGTCAACACGACCAAGCCCAGCAGCAGCACCGCAATTTCCAAGCCGCGTGTTTGCCAAGCATTGACCCAATCCCACTGTGAAACATCGGCATCCACCAGTCCATACCAAGCCGCACGCCAACCGTGAAAGCTGTAATCCAATGGAAGCGACGCATTGACCACTTGGTTGGGGTAACTGCCAAATCGCCGTCCCCATTTCAAATCTAACTCGAACGCAGAAGTCGGATCCAGAGGCGTGGCGTTATCGACCACGAAAAAAAATGCCCGCGTTGTCTCCGGATAACCCGGCACACGCAACGCCTTGTCATACGACATGACGCGAAGTTTTAGCGTTTGTCCGTTTTGTCTGACCTCGAACGGCAGATCTTCTTGGACACGCTGACTTTCATAATTCATGCGGGACATCGGCCCCGATTCGGTCACCAACAATGCTTGCGCTTGGCGACGATTGGTTGCAAGCAAGCGCCAGCCGTCGTTGTCCAACAGATTGCGTCCGATAGCGGGCAAACTGACCAAGGCGACATGCAACTTCAATGCGATTTCGTCAGGTTTGTCTGTAGCAAATTTGTCAGTGCCTGAAGCTTTTGTTCCAGCAAATACCTTTTCAATCTCAGATCTTGTGAACACTTGTTCGCTCACCATGCCGCGCGACAGCAAGTTGTCCCAGGTCAATGGCGGATATGTTTCGCTCTCAGGCTTTTGTTTGGTGCCGCCAACCACTGATCCTGCAATCATGCCTTGGGCTTGTGCCTCCGCATGCGCCATGGCCACTGATGCAGCAGACAACACAATGGTTTTATCAATGGCTTTGGCCGTCACCGTCCCGGCCTGTACCCCAAACAATGCCGCGTAATTGGCATCGCGCCTTGGTGTGGCTGTGTGGGCAAAAATTTCAATTTTTTGTTGCATCGACAAACCGGCGTATTGCTCGGTGAACTTGCTCAGTTTTGCAATGCCTGCGTCGGAACGAAATAACGGCTCTTTGTGGTCCAGCAATTTCGATGCAAGGTAATTGCCTTGCGTATCCATCACCACCATGACATTGATGGGCTTGCCGCCATAGCCCCGCACCGGTTCAAAATCCACCGTCTCAAACACATAAGCCTTGAGCACAGGTTTTGCGTCAGGGTTCTCGGCATCTTTCACAAACAAAGGCCAGACTGGCAAATTTGGCTGAATGTCACCTACTAAATACTGCTGATCAAACAAGCGGTCAATATCGGCTTTGACCAACATGCCCGCAGTTGCCCATTGCGTCACAAGCACACCAAAAAATATGCAGCAACGGCAAATAAAAAGCACTAAATACTTAAATGGCATACGAATCCCAAGAAGAAAGGGATTTATAACACTGAAGCGACTAGGGTTAACCACAGACTAAGACCTATGGCGGTCTTGTTGGCGACTGGTCTGGGCCAGCGTGCTTAGAACTGGGTTGACTCAGGACTGGCGTTGCGCCAGCCAAGCTGAAAATTCAGCGCCCACCTGCGGATGGTGTTCACCCAAATCAACAGTGGCTTGCAAAAAACCCAGTTTGCTGCCGCAGTCATAACGCGTGCCTTGGTATCGATAGGCAAACACTTTTTCTTTGCTCAGCAATTGGGCAATCGCATCGGTCAACTGAATTTCACCGCCCGCGCCTTTGGGCGTGGTTTTCAATTCTTCAAAAATACGCGGCGTCAAAATGTAACGCCCTGCCACGGCCAAGGTGCTGGGCGCATCGGCGGGAGCGGGCTTTTCGACAATGCCCGACAGCTGGGTCAACTGGGCGTCTAGCGTCGTGCCACTGACGATGCCGTAACGATTGGTTTGATCCAGAGGAACGTCTTGAACCGCCAATATGCTGGCTTGCAGTGTGGCGAATTGCTGCACCATTTGTGCGGTGATGGAGGGTTGCCCGACCATCAAGTCATCTGCCAACAACACCGCAAAAGGCTCGTGGCCCACCAAATGCTCGGCACACAACACTGCATGGCCAAGCCCCATGGCACGGGGTTGACGCACATAACTGCACACCATGTCGTCAGGGGAAATACCGCGTGCAATTTTCAGCAACTCGGTCTTACCTGCTTGCTCTAATTCATTTTCCAATTCGTAAGCGGTGTCAAAGTGGTCTTCGACACTGCGCTTGGTACGCCCGGTGACAAACACCATATGCCGAATGCCAGCTTCGTAGGCCTCTTCCACGGCGTATTGAATCAGCGGCTTGTCCACCACCGGCAGCATTTCCTTGGCAGAGGCTTTGGTGGCCGGCAAAAAACGGGAGCCTAAACCGGCGATGGGGAAAACAGCTTTGAGTATGCGGGTGTTCATGCCGGGCATTTTGGCATTGAAATGTGGCGGTTTAAAGAAGCTGTGTTTGCACCACTTGAAGTCTCAAAAAAGAGGGGTTCAAAACATTCCCTGTAAACGAACACACATAAGGTTAGGGTGAAAAAAAACCAACCCCGAGGGGTTGGTTTTTCCTATATTGGTGGAGCTGGGGGGATTTGAACCCCCGTCCACAAGCCTTTTTCGGACAGTTCTACATGTGTAGTCGTCTGTTTTTTTGTCTCATCCGATGTGCCGCGCAGCGACACGCTGCACACCAGACCAGCACCCTATTTTCTCGCACCACACCAAGGTACCCGGTGTGGTGCCAGCCCATATGAATTACCTTGCAGCCTGGACAGTCTTGCGACCGCCCTTGCCCAGCCTATCGGCCAACTGTTGCAAGGCTCGCGGGTTTAAGCCGCGAGTGCGAAACGTTCGTCGTTTGCAGTTAGTTTTTTTCTGCGGATTTACGAGGTGACAGAACCTCGACATGCCCTGCGCCGCGTCCGAACCCATGTCGAAACCAATGCAGCCCCAAGAGCAATCATTCTACGCCTTGGGCAACAAGTCCACCAGCTCCATGGGATGGTGAATCACAAAGTCAGCGCCCCAGTGCAGCACTTCAGTCTCCACGCCCAGATAGCCGTAGTTGGCCGCCACTGTCACCATGCCAGCCGCTTTGCCAGCCACGATGTCGCGCTCGTCATCGCCCACGTACCAGCAATCGCCGGGCGGCAAATCCAGCAAGCGTGCGCCTTCAAACAGCGGTGCCGGATGCGGTTTGGCATGCGGCGTGGTGTC
>CAMDSU010000025.1 GCA_945907335.1 Bordetella parapertussis
AAGCCCCGGAGTCCGTTGTCTCTGATGCCGAGAAGCCCTATGTCGCGCAGCGCTCCATGCTGGTCAAACGCTTGCAACCCATTCCTGTGGAGGCGGTGGTGCGCGGTTATCTGGCTGGCAGCGGTTGGAAAGAGTACCAACAATCGCAATCGGTGTGCGGCGTGCCTTTGCCCGCCGGTTTGCACAATGCCTCGCGTCTGCCCGAGCCCATCTTCACGCCTGCGGCCAAGGCTGCCGCTGGCGAACACGACGAAAACATCAGCTTCGAGCAAACGGTTGCCATGATCGGCGCGGATCTGGCCGAGCGCATTCGCACCATCAGCATTGCGCTGTACGAAACCGCGTATGACATCGCCGCCGCCAAAGGTATTTTGATCGCCGACACCAAGTTCGAATTCGGCCTCAGTCCCGAAGGCACTTTGGTGTTGATGGACGAAGTATTGACACCGGATTCATCGCGCTACTGGCCAGCCGACGCTTACCGCGAAGGTGCGAACCCGCCGAGTTTTGACAAACAGTATTTGCGTGACTGGCTGGAAACCGCGCAATTGAACGGCGCAGCTTGGAACAAAAGCGCACCGGCACCTGCGTTGCCCGACGAGGTGATTTCACTCACGGCGGCGAAATACCAAGAGGCTTGGGCCCGTTTGCAATCGGCCTGAGCACGCGCTCGGTTCACTGCGGATTGGCTGGCTCGGTCAAACCCAAGCGGGCAATTTCTTTTTCTAGGTTCGCCAAATGAATGGGCTTGGACAAATAACCATCCGCGCCCAATGAGCGAAACCGCTCTTCATCGCCCAGCATGGCATGCGCGGTCACCATCATGACCGGCAGGTGCTGCCCACTTTCCGCTTCGCTGCGTCGTATCTCTGCGAGTGCAGCGATGCCGTCCATCTTCGGCATCATCACGTCCAACAACAACATATCAAAGCTGTGTTGCGCCAACGCTTGCAAACACTGCTGGCCATCGGCGACCAGGCTGACGCGGTGGCCGAGTTGCTCCAGCATCATCTTGGCCACCATTTGGTTCACCGGGTTGTCTTCGGCCAGCAAAATATCCAATGGCTTTGCAGCAGCAGCGGGCAAAGCTTCGTGCGTGCTCGGCGGCTCTGATTTGGCGACGGTCACCTGTTGGCACACCACACTGAAAGAAAAAACTGCACCCTGGCCCGGCGCACTGTCGGCGCGTATATAGCCGCCCATGTTTTGCACCAGCCGCCGGGTGATGGCCAAGCCCAGACCGGTGCCGCCAAAGTGGCGGGTGATCGAGCTGTCTGCCTGCACAAAGGGGGAAAACAAGGCATCGGCCTGGGCCCCATCAAAACCGATGCCGGTGTCGCGCACACAGACATGCAAACGCAGTTGCTGAGACTGCGGCGCCAATTCGGACCACACCTCTACCTCCACCCGGCCCTCGGCGGTGAACTTGATCGCGTTGTCAATCAGGTTGCTGAGGATTTGCCGCAACCGCACCGGATCGGTCATCACATGTTCGGGCGTATTGGGGTCCAGCTTTACTTGCAACAACAGGTTTTTCTTGTGGGCCGGCGGCTCAAACAAGCGCACGGTGTATTCCAACAACTTCGGCAAATGCACCGGCGTGGACTCAATGTCCATGGCACCGGATTCGATTTTGGACAGGTCCAGGATGTTGTTGATGATGGACAGTAACTGGTCGCCAGAGCTTTGCGTCAATTGCAAATACTCGCGTTGCTTGTCGCTCAAGCTGGTTTCCCGCAACAACTGAATCAAGCCCAGCATGCCGTTCATGGGCGTGCGTATTTCATGGCTGATGTTGGCCAAGATTTCGCTCTTTAAGCGGTTGGCGACTTCGGCGCGGTCGCGCGCTTGCATCAAATCAATTTCGTTGCTGCGCACTTGGGCGATGGTGCGTTGCTGCTCAATGCCTTCGCGGCGCAACCAAATAGACAAATAGCCCATCATGCCGACAAAGGGCAAAAAATACGCGACGTGCAATACAAACGTCCGCCAAAAAGCAGATGTGTCAAACACATACACCGCAAAGCCTTTGTATTGCGCGTAACCGGCCACCAAATGTTGCAGGTAAATGAACACGGTGGCTGCAAAAATCGTGCGCCAGTCGCGGTAGTACAGCAACACGCCGATCAATCCGAATGCCGCGAAATGCGCCTCAATGTCGCCGCCGGACTGGTGGATCATCAAGCTGGTGTAAACCATGAACGCACACGCCATGGTGATGCGGGTGATCAATTCACCCGCCTGGTTTTTTTGCAACCAGTAACTCAGGCCCAGTGTCGGCAGGCCGATCAGCACAGCCTCAAGCCAAGTGCCCCGGTAGGGCGCGATGGCCAGACACACCAGCGTCAAAAACAGTTTCATCCCCACCATGATGCGGTCGGCCCGTACCCGGTAATCAAACAAAGCTTGGTTGTAGGCCGACTCGGCGGCAAACAAAGTGACGGGGTTTAGTTGAGGCATAGCCAGCCTTTCAATGCTTGGCTGTAGCTGAACCAGGCCAGCAAAACCAAGCAATAGACCAGCCAGAAACTGACCAGCACAAAGGGATTTTTCTGTGGATTTTTAAGGTCACGCATGTGTGCAGATTAACGGCATACGTCCGCAGGTTCTGCCGGTCTTAATTCAAAGCCATGCTCAATTTGCGGCGGTACTTGGACACCAATTCAGCCTGCGGGTCATTCAGCGCAGCTGCTTTGCCGGTGAGTTCAATACCGCCTGCACTTTTGCCGGGCACGGGTTGTTCGCCCTTGGGCTTGGCCGGGGTCAGCAATTCCAAAATAGCAACGATGTTTTTGCGCGCCGCCTCTTCGCTCCAGGTTTTGTCGCGCATGACGATTTCCAGCAACTCGTCCATCGCATCGGTCCATTCAGCGGCGGCCATCAACACACGCGCCTTGGCCAGACGGGTATCGAAGTCGCGTTTGTTTTTTTCGATCAATGCATCAAACTGCGCCATTTGCCATTGGGCGCGTTCATCGGTGTGGGCAAATTGCAAGGCTTGGCCCCAATGGTGCAATGCCTCAAAGCGCAGTTGCAAAGGGATTTGTGCCATCGCCGGAGCCAAGGCCGCCTGGGCCTTGTCCAACTCGCCCACCGCCATCAGCAACTTCACATATTCGTAGCGTGCATCGTCATTGGCCGGGTTGACCGCCAAGGCTTCTTGCAACTTCTCCAATGCTGCGTCGGCATTGCCTTCGGCCAGTAAGGCTTCGGCGGCGTTCACATCTTCTTCGGCGATCAATTCATCCGCGCCGGGCAAATGCTTGTCCAAGAACTCTTTGACCTTGCCTTCGGGCAACGCGCCCATGAAGCCGTCAGCAGGTTTGCCGTCTTTCATCAGCACGCAGGTCGGAATACTGCGAATGCCAAAAGCTTGCGAGAGTTGTTGCTCGTCGTCTGAATTGATCTTCACCAGCTTGAAACGCCCTGCGTATTCAACTTCCAGTTTTTCCAACACCGGGCCCAGCGATTTGCATGGGCCGCACCAAGGCGCCCAAAAGTCCACCAGCACCGGCAATTCGTTCGACGCCAAAATCACTTCGGCCTCAAAATTCTCAACAGTCACATCAATCATGGTTGTCAGGTCCGCAGGAATAAAATCAATGAATCTACCGTGCAGGGCGTACTTGCCCCGCACATCTTTCAACCGTTAGCTTACCCGCAGTTCAACTGCCCCACATCATGGCCTCTATTCTTGTCGGTGTTGTCATGGGCTCCAGCTCTGACTGGGACACCATGCAACACGCTGCCGAACTGTTGCAATCTTTTGGCGTCGCGCACGAAACCCGCGTGGTATCGGCCCACCGCATGCCTGACGATATGTTCGAGTACGCCGCATTGGCGCAATCACGCGGGCTACAAGCCATCATTGCCGGTGCGGGAGGGGCTGCACATCTGCCGGGCATGTTGGCGGCCAAAACCCCCGTGCCTGTGCTCGGTGTGCCGGTGCCCAGCAAGCATTTGCAAGGGGTGGACTCGCTGCACAGCATCGTGCAAATGCCCAAAGGCATTCCGGTGGCCACCTTCGCCATCGGCGCGGCCGGCGCGGCCAATGCCGCGCTGTTTGCGGTGGCTATGCTGGCATTGCACCGGCCCGATTTGCAACAGGCCTTGCACACTTACCGTCAACAGCAAACCCAGGCAGCGCGGCAAATGACCCTGCCGCCATTGGCATGACCCGTCGTCCCCTGCCAGCCGGTGCCACGCTGGGGGTATTGGGCGGCGGTCAATTGGCGCGCATGTGGTCCCATGCCGCACAAAGCTTGGGCTATCGCACCGCAGTGTTAGACCCGGATGCGCAAAGCCCGGCCGGTCTGATCAGCCATGTGCACGTGCCCACCGCCTACCTCGATCCGCAAGGTTTGGCGCGCATGGCCCTTGAATGCCAAGCGGTCACCACCGAGTTTGAAAATGTGCCGGCGCAGGCGTTGGCGCAATTGCAAGCCCATCTGCCGGTCTCGCCGGGCCCGGCGGCGGTTCAAGTGGCGCAGGACCGCGCCTTGGAAAAAGCCCATTTTGTGCGTTGCGGTGTGCCTGTCGCGCCGCACCAAGTGTTGGCACATGCCGATGATTTGCGGCAAGTACCCGACCATTTGTTGCCGGGAATTTTAAAAACCACGCGCATGGGCTATGACGGCAAAGGCCAGCTCAGGGTGAACACGCGCACTGAGTTGTCCGCGGCATGGGCGCAGTTGCAAAACGGCAACGCGGATGTGGTTTGCATGCTTGAAAAACGCTTGCCATTGGCGGGCGAATGCTCGGTGGTGTTGGCGCGTGGCCACGACGGCGCTTGTGTGCATTTGCCCCTGCAACTCAACTTACACCGCGACGGCATCTTGGCGGTGACTGAAGTGTTTGGCGACGCGCTACCCGCAGCCACAGCGCAACAGGCCTTGGATGCGGCCACAGACATCGCCCGCGAACTGGATTACGTCGGCGTGTTGTGTGTTGAATTTTTTCTGCTCCAAGACGGACCTGACAAAGAGGCTTTAGGTGCCTTGGTGGTCAATGAAATTGCGCCCAGACCCCACAACAGCGGCCACCACAGCATCGACAGCTGCGATGTATCGCAGTTTGAATTGCAAGTGCGCTGCATGGCCGGCCTGCCTTTGACCCCACCACGCTTGCACAGCCCGTGCGTCATGCTCAACCTGTTGGGCGATTTATGGTGGCGCGATGGCCGCGAGCCCCAAGCCCCCGATTGGTCAGCGTTACTGGCGTTGCCCGGTGTGCATCTGCATTTGTATGGCAAAACCGAAGCGCGTCATGGGCGAAAAATGGGGCATGTGACCATCACCGCCAGCAGCATCATGCAAGCGCGACAGGTCAGCGCACAAGTGGCCGCGTTGCTCGGGTTGCCGACATGAGCCCAGCGCTGATGTTGGGCGACAGCGATGACGACATTGCACAGGCGGCGCAGACTTTGGCGCGCGGTGAGTTGCTCGGCCTGCCCACTGAAACGGTGTACGGGCTGGCCGCTGACGCGCTCAACCCAAAGGCTGTCGCCGCTATTTTCCAAGCCAAGGGGCGGCCTGCTGACCATCCCTTGATCGTGCATGTGGCAAACGCAAACCATGTGAGCGAGTTTGCGGCCTCAGTGCCCAACTATGCAAACGCATTGATGGAGGCGTTTTGGCCCGGGCCGCTGACCTTGATTGTTCAACGCCGTGCAGATGTGGCAAATGTCGCAGCCGGCGGACATCCCACCATTGCGCTGCGCTGCCCGTCTCATCCGTTGGCCTTGAAAGTCTTGCAACATGCTTGGCAATTGGGGGTCAAAGGGGTGGCGGCACCGAGCGCAAATTTGTTTGGCAAGGTGTCGCCGACCACGGCCCTGCATGTGCGCGAAGCCTTTCCTTTATTGACGCTACTTGACGGCGGTGCTTGCCAAGTGGGCATTGAGTCCACCATCGTTGATATCAGTCAGGGTGCACCCGTGCTGTTGCGTCCCGGCATGTTGCATGCCGCGCAACTCTCTTTGGTGGCCGGACAAAAGGTGCAAGTCGCAGCAGCCAAGCCATTCGCGTCTGCACCTGCTGCGCCAGGCATGCTGGCGTCGCATTACGCGCCCCGGGCAAGTGTGCGGTTGTATGCAGGCACACAGATCGAGCAATATGCAGCCACATGCCACGGTGGCCTGGCCGTCTGGTCTCGCACGCCGCTGTCATTGCCGGCACACGTGCTTTGGCGTGCCATGCCTGCTCAGGCGGCCGAATGTGCACATGTGTTGTTTGCCCAATTGCGAGCGCTTGACACTTTGGGGATGGAACATATTTGGGTGGAAACACCACCTGAGGCACCTGCTTGGGACGGGGTGCGCGACCGTTTGCAACGCGCCAGCAACGGTTCCTCATAAAGCCAGTTGATGCGCAGCTTCAACGCCTGTACTCGCACACTGTGTGCATTACCTTGTCTTCTTTGCTGCCTGCTTTGATGGGCAGCCAAGGGGATGGTTTGGATGGTCTGAGCAAGTGGCCATTCCAATCGAATGTCACATCGTGTTCGATGGCTGTGACCTGGTTGTTTTCCACCACGGTACGCATCAACCAAATCCATTGTCTGTTTGCACAATCCAAGCTGATTTGCCATTTGTCGTAGAGGTAGGGGCTGTTGGCAGAGCGTTTTTGCAGCCATACTGTTCGCAGCGGTCCATTGCTCGATACGCCTTGGGCGTCCACGCCATAGTGCATACCTTCAGCGGTCAGCTCAACCGTGTGCCACGCTGTTTGGGAATCCACCCCATAGCTGCTTGGCGCTTGCGGTTTTAAACGGCTGCATGCTGTCAAACCTATCACCAGCCCAGCGGCTGCCAAGCCTGTTGTCCATCGCGTCATGTTCATAGGTAGCCATCGCTCAATGTCAATCCTTTGATTGTGTGAAATCTGGATTGAGATTTTGACAAATGCTTGGCTTTCAGCGGTCGTTTTTGCCTGCGGTCCAATCAATCAGCGCGTCCATCACCGGTCGGGCTTGGTTGGCATTGGCATGGTTGACGATGGCCACCAGCACAAAGCGCTGGCCGTTGGCAGCATCGACATACCCTGCGATGCCCATGACATCGCGCAAACTGCCGGTTTTCAAATGCGCCATGGCGGTGCTTTTGCTACGCTTGAGCGTGCCGTCCAAACCGTTGATCGGCAAAGATGCCACCAATTCAGGCATAAACCCTTGCGCCCATGACCAATGCAACAAAGCGGCCAAAGACTGCGCACTGATGCGCGCCTCGCGGCTGAGGCCGGAACCTTTGTCCAGCAACGGCGGTTCTGCCGCCGGTAAACGCTCGCGCCACCATGCGTATACCGATTCAGCTGCCGTGGCACTGCTGCCGATGCCGCTCTTTTGTGCGCCCAGCGTTAAAAACACTTGGTCTGCCATGACGTTGTTGCTGTATTTATTGATGTCGCGCACCACCTCAGCCAGCGTTGGGGATTCATGGGACAACATGGGTTTGGCTGCGCTTGCTACGGTGCCATCGCGCACCGTGCCACTGAGTTGCCCGCCCAGTTGTAACCACATACCCCACACGGCACGGGATGCAAATTGCGCGGGATCACTGTAAGCCACTTGCCAAATTTTTTCGCCACAAGACAAGGGATAGCTGCCCGCAAAACTGATCGCCAAAGGTTGCTGAAAGTCGGCTTTCAAACCGGCCCGGTAATCGCCGCATTCAGCCGTGCTCAAAGGCACCGTGGTGGGCCATTTCACTTCTGCCAAGGGGGGTTCCATGTGAACACGCGCCACTTGGTGGTCTGGGTCGGGCACAAATTGCAAGCGCACCGTTTTGAAGTTGATCAGCAAGGCATCAGGCGCAGCGTTATAGGGCCGCAATGGTTCACCGTCAAAGCCACCGGGGTCTTGTGCAGGCACACTGAACACGCTGCGATCCAGCACGATATCGCCTTGAATCTGGCGTATGCCCAAGGCCTGCACCCGGCGCATCAGCAACCACAATTGCTCCACCCCTAGGCGCGGGTCGCCACTGCCTTGTATGTACAGATTGCCGTGCCACACGCCATCGCGCTGTTGTCCCTCCAAAAACACCGGTGTACGCCATGTGAACGCCGGACCCAGCAAGTCCAGTGCGGCCGCGGTAGTGACCAACTTCATCAAGGATGCAGGGTTGCGCGCTCGGCCTTCTTGGTATGCAAGTCGGGCTTCATATGCGTGAACTGGCAACACCACCACGCTGAGCGCCTCAGGCGGCAGTCGTGCAGTCTTCAGGGCTTCTTGCACGCTGATCGGCAACGCATGGGTGGGTTGCGCATGCGCCGACCACATGCACATACAAACTGAAACAATATAAAAAAAGGTGGTGGGCAAGCGCAATGTCATGGGCCAATTATCAAACGTGCCGCCACTCCGCACAGATAATGCAGGAATGCAATCTTTCATGAATCAGCTGCTCAGTGGCAATTCCCCTCGCAGCGGTTTGTGGGCGGCAGTGGTTACCGTCATCATTTGGACCGCGTTCATCATCATCGCGCGTGCTTCTGCGCAACATTCTTTGCTGCCTTTGGACATCACCTGGGCCCGAATTGTCGGCGCGAGCATCATTCTGTTGCCATGGTCTTGGTGGACAGTGCGCAAACAACGGCGCGCTCAACCCCACACCGGTTCATTTGGTGGTTTTTCGCCCCTGCCTTGGCGAATCACCGTGGTGACGGGGTTCTTTGGTGGCTTTGCTTATGCCGTATTGGCATACAACGGTTTCTTTTATGCGCCAGCCGCACATGGCTCGGTCCTGATGCCCGGCAGCTTGCCCTTATGGACCAGTGTGCTGGCGGTGTTTTTGTTGGGCGAGCGACTGCATGGTTACCGCGTGATCGGGTTGGCGATGATTTTGACCGGCGATTTATTGGTAGGCGGCAGCAGTTTGTGGAATGCATTTGATGGCGGCACTGTGTGGGTAGGCGATTTGTTGTTCATGGCTGCCAGCGCCTGTTGGTCTACCTACAGCGTTTTGAGCCGTCGTTTCCAATTGCAACCTGTGGCCGCCACCATGGCCATCACCTGTTTTGCTTTTTTCAGTTTTGTGCCGCTGTATGCATTGCTGTGCAGTGTCGGCGTGCTAACCACGCATTTGTGGACTGCCCCTTGGCAGGAAGTGCTGTGGCAAGCCATGTTCCAAGGTGGCGGCTCCGTGGTGTTGTCTGGCATCAGTTTTACCTTGATGATCCGTGCTTACGGGCCGGTGCGCTCGACCATGTTGACCGCGCTCGTTCCAGGCCTGTCGGCATTGGGCGCCGTCATTTGGTTGGGTGAGCCCCTGGGTTGGCAGATCCTGTTGGGCTTATCCTTGGTCACACTGGGGATTGTGTTCGGCGTGCAACCCGCCCGTTCTTTGCCTTGGAAGCCGGCACCATGAGGTTGTTGGCATTGGACACCAGCACCGATCGCATGTCGCTGGCGGTACAACATGCAGACCATGTCTTCACGCACCACGGTCAAGCGGGTACGCAGGCCTCTGCCACATTGATAGACGCGTTGCTGGCATTGCTGGCCGAGGCTGACTTGCCCATGACGTCATTGCAAGCGATTGCATTTGGCCGCGGTCCTGGGGCATTTACCGGTTTGCGCACGGCTTGCTCGGTGGCCCAAGGGCTGGCGTTGGGCTTGGGCGTGCCATTGCTGCCTATCGACACCTTGCTTTGCGTGGCACAAGCCACGCCGGTCGAACACACGCGTGTCGTTGCCATGTTGGACGCTCGCATGGGCCAGGTCTATGCGGGCGCTTATGAACGTGAGGGCGAAGGATGGACCACAGTAGTTTCACCGCTGCTGTGCCAACCGCAAGACTGGGTCTCGCCAGCCGCTTGGCAAGGCTTGCCCATGTTGCTGGCGGGCAATGCCATGGCCGTGCATGAAAAGGCTTTACAACAGTTGGTGCAAGCTTGCCAAGCGGAGCCTGTGACGGTATGGCCAGAGGCCCGCGCCATGTTGGTGCTTGCCAAGTACGCTTGGCTACGCGGTGAAGGAGTAGCAGCGCAAGACGCTTTGCCTGTGTATGTGCGTGATGATGTGGCCCGCACCACGGCTGAGCGTTTGGCGGACAAGGCAGCCAACGCATGAAGATATTTCGTAAGTTGCATGGCATCTTGCTGACGGACAACCTCTTGCCGTCTCCGCAAGACATAACGCAAGACATGTTGACCCAGGTGCTGAAGGTCGAGCAAGGCAGCTATTCGCACCCTTGGCAACTGGGAAATTTTGTCGACTCCATCGTCAGCGGTTATCACATGCCCGTGTGGTGGCAAGCCGATGAATTGCTGTGCTACTTGGTGGCCATGCGTGGTGCAGATGAAGTGCATTTGCTCAATTTCACCGTGGCATCTGACCACCAACGGCAAGGCTTGGCGCAAGCCATGATGCGTTATTTGCGTGAATGGAGCATGTCACGTGGCGTGCACAGCATCTGGCTGGAGGTACGCGCCAGCAACCATCGTGCGATTGGTGTTTATCTTGCCAGCGGCTTTGTCAAAGACGGTGTGCGCCCCGGTTATTACCCCGTGCATAACGGCCAACGCGAAGACGCAGTCGTCATGTCGCTGAGCTGGTAGGCCAAGTGTTAAGGTTGCTTCCATGATGCCGTCACTCGATTCCAGACAACGCGCCATGCTGGCGGAAATGGGTGTGCGTGTCTGGCAACCTGTCACCGCTAGTCCGCATCATCTTGCTCCTGAGGTGACGCCTTCTTCTCGACCTGCGCCTGCACTTGCCGTTCCGGTTGCAGTCGCGCGGCCCCCTGTACGTCAAGCGACGCCTGCTGTTCCTGCCGTTGCCAAGCCCGACGCCGCGGCTGTAGCCAGCCTAGGCAGCTTGCCCGAGGGTTTGTCCCGCATGGATTGGCCCGCCTTGAAAACTGCCGCCGCCGAATGCCGCGCCTGTGGCTTGTGCGAGCAGCGCCAGCAGTCTGTGTTTGCAGAGGGCGTCCCTGCCGAGGGCCAAGCCACAGATTGGCTGATCATTGGTGACGCACCCAATGACAATGAAAACGCGTCTGGAAAGCCTTTCAGCGGCCCTGAAGCGGACTTGCTGGATGCCATGTTGCTCGCCATGGGTTTACACCGCCCGAGCGGCACTGGCGCCAAAGAAACCGTGGTTTTGGTCAATGCCTTGAAGTGCAAGCCTCCCGCACAACGCAATCCGCATGCAGATGAGCTGGCCCAATGCCGGCATTTTCTCAACCGACAGATTGAATTGCTACAACCCCGGGTGATTCTGGCCTTGGGGCGACTGGCCAGCATGGCCGTGCTGCACGACAGCCTGCCCGATGTCGGTGCTGTGCCTCTGGGAAAACTACGCGGCAAGGTACACCACGCGCACGGTCGCCCTGTGATCGTCAGTTACCACCCCGCCTATCTGATGCGCACCCCAAGCGACAAGGCCAAGGCATGGAGCGACCTGTGTCTGGCCATGCAACAGTTACGAAACAGCGGCGCATAAGGCTTTGCAGCAGGTGCTGCCTACACTCATGCCCATGACTTTCCTCGAACAGCTGAAACATGCCACCGAAAGACAGCGGTCTGTGTTGTGCGTCGGGCTTGACCCTGAACCCGCCAAGTTCCCGGTTCACCTGAGCGGCAAACCAGATGCGATTTACGAGTTTTGTGCTCGCATCGTAGACGCCACCAGCGACTTGGTCTGTGCTTTCAAACCGCAAATTGCTTACTTTGCCGCGCACCGCGCAGAAGCGCAACTAGAGCAGTTGATTGCGCATATTCGCCGCGTCGCCCCGACCATTCCTGTGATTCTTGATGCCAAACGTGGCGATATCGGCAGCACCGCCGAGCAATACGCCATCGAGGCATTTGAGCGTTTCGGTGCCGATGCCGTCACTTTGTCCCCTTTTATGGGGTTTGACTCGATCGAACCTTATGTAAAACGCCACGGCAAAGGCGCTTTTTTACTGTGCCGAACCTCCAACCCCGGCGGCGATGATTTACAAACCCAGCGACTGGCTGACATTGCTGGTCAGCCCAGGCTTTTTGAACACCTTGCATATTTGGCGCAAGGGCCTTGGAACTTGAATGGCCAATTGGGGCTGGTCGTGGGGGCGACTTACCCGGATGAAATTGCCAGGGTGCGTGAGATTGCACCGTCGCTGCCGCTGTTGATCCCGGGCGTCGGCGCACAAGGGGGCGATGCAGCTGCCACCCTCAAAGCGGGTTTGCGCATGCAGGATGAGCAGATCAGCGGGCCCATCATTGTCAATTCCTCACGCGCTATTTTGTATGCCTCTCAAGGGGCAGATTTTGCACAAGCGGCCAGAAACGCCGCCCTTCAAAGCCGGGCAGCACTGTCTATCTAGTTTTAAGTATCTTTGTTGAATTGAAATCGTTTTTTAAGCATTATCTTCATAAAAAAGTAATTTAAATCAATGGGTTATTACGCTGTATTGATTTATGCGATATGGTCTGAACTTACAAAAATAATTCAGTTATGACTTCGCCTCGTTCTCTCTTCTTTAATTTGCTCAACGCCATCAACCATATTGAATCCCAACACACTGAACAATTACCTGACTTGGATGCACAAGTACTGTTAATTCGGATTGCTATGGCCCATGACAAAAAAATCCCCATGAACGTGACCCAAGCCATGGGCCTCAAAGCCATTGGGTCCCCTGCCATGCTGCACCGCAAGATCAATGACTTGCTTCACAAAGGTTTGGTGGAATTGGTGTTTGAAGGCACTAACCGCCGCACCAAATACCTGATTCCAACCTCGTTGTCGCTGTCCATCATTGATGAAATGGCTGACGCAGCCGTCCTGGCATTCGGTCGCTGAATCTCTTATCAGCCCGTAGGCAAAAGGCGTTTTAAATAACGGCCAGTCACGCTCTCAGGGTTGAGCGCAATTTGCTCAGGCGTGCCGGTGGCCACCACTTGGCCGCCACCGCTACCGCCTTGCGGCCCCATGTCTATCACCCAATCTGCGGTTTTGATCACGTCCAGGTTGTGTTCAATCACCACCATGGTGTTGCCTGCATCCACCAACTGGCGCAACACTTTGAGCAGCAAATCGATATCGGCGAAATGCAAACCCGTGGTCGGTTCATCCAGTATGTAAAGCGTTCTGCCGGTGTCGCGCTTGCTGAGTTCCAGCGCCAACTTGACGCGCTGCGCCTCACCGCCCGACAAAGTGGTCGCCGCCTGACCCAAGCGTATGTAGCCTAAGCCCACTTCCATCAAGGTGTTGAGCTTGCGAGCCAGCGTGGGCACAGCTTTGAAAAACGCCAACGCGTCTTCCACCGTCATGTGCAAAATCTGCGCGATGTTTTTGCCTTTGTATTGCACATCCAAGGTTTCGCGGTTGTACCGCTGACCCAGACACACATCGCAGGGCACATACACATCAGGTAAAAAATGCATTTCTACTTTCACCATGCCGTCGCCTTGACACGCGCTGCAACGTCCGCCGTCTACGTTGAATGAGAAGCGACCCGGGCCGTAACCGCGCTCGCGCGCCATGTTCACCTCGGCCATCAACTCGCGCAGCGGTGTGAACAAACCGGTGTAGGTGGCCGGGTTGGAACGCGGTGTGCGACCAATCGGGGACTGATCGACATTGATGACTTTGTCAAAGTTGTAAAGACCGAGGATGTCGTCATGCGCCGCCGGTTCTTCGTGGGCGCGGTGTATTTGCCGCGCGACCGCCGCGTACAAAGTGTCATTCACCAACGTAGATTTGCCCGAGCCTGATACACCAGTGACGCAGGTGAACAAACCGACCGGAAACTCCACCGTCACGTTTTGCAGGTTGTGGCCGCGCGCGCCGACCACGGTCAAGGCTTGCTTGGCCACCGTGCGGTTGGCCGGCATGACCGGGCTGCCGAACACATTGCTGGCCACCGGTTGCGCAGCTTGTACGGTGGTTTGTTGCAACAACCAATCACGGCGTTTGTCAGGCACGGCAATAGCCAAAGCGCCGCTCATGTAACGCCCGGTCAAGGACTCAGGGTTGGCTTCAATTTCTGCAGGTGTGCCTTGCGCCATCACGCGCCCGCCGTGCACGCCTGCGCCCGGCCCCATGTCTATGCAATGGTCGGCCGCGCGGATCATGTCTTCGTCATGCTCGACCACCAACACGCTGTTGCCGATGTCGCGCAAATGTTTCAGCGTATCAATCAAGCGGTCGTTGTCGCGCTGGTGCAAGCCAATGCTGGGTTCGTCCAGCACGTACATCACACCGGTGAGTCCAGAGCCGATTTGCGAAGCCAGTCGAATGCGCTGGGCTTCGCCGCCAGACAAGGTGTCTGCGCTGCGCGACAAGCTGAGGTAGGTCAAACCCACGTCGTTCAAAAACTTCAACCGGTTGGCGATTTCTTTCACCACTTTGTCGGCGATATCGGCTTTGTTGCCTTCCAGCTTGAGGTTTTGAAAATAGGTCTGGCATTCGGACAAGGTGGTGTGGCTGACATCGTGCAACGTGCGCGCCGATGCACCTGTGCCCAAGCGCACATGGCGCGCTTCGGTGCGCAAGCGTGTGCCCTCGCAGGCCAGACACGCGCGGTGACCTCGGTAACGCGCGAGTTCTTCGCGCACCAGCGACGAGTCGGTGTCGCGGTAACGCCGGCTCATGTTGTGGACGATGCCTTCAAACGGATGCGATTTGCTGGTTTTTCGACCGGCCTTGGCACCCGACTCCAGCACATAGCTGAATTTGATGTCTTCTTCACCCGAACCAAACAACAGCACTTGCCTGACGTTGTCCGGCAAATTTTCAAACGGCGTTTCCAGATCGAAGCCATAGTGTTTGGCCAGGCTCTCGAGCATGGCGAAGGAGTAGGCGTTGCGTTTGTCCCAGCCTTTGATGGCGCCGCTGGCCAAGCTGATGTCGGGGAAAGCCACGATGCGCGCCGGATCGAAAAAACTTTGTTCGCCCAAGCCTTC
>CAMDSU010000026.1 GCA_945907335.1 Bordetella parapertussis
TGTCAGCCACACAAGGCCAAAGACTGCCTCAACGCATGCCGAACGATTGCCTGCAAGCGAGTTGTTGGTCGGCGGCGATGAATTGAAAAAATTCTCGCACGGCTGCTTGCCGAACCGGATCATTCCATGCAGCTGCCCCCACACCCGCGCTGAATACGGTGGTGTATGCGACTTCAGCGGGCAAGTCGCCCAGCAAAGAAATACCCGCTTGATGCATCAATTCACTGCGCTGCTGAAAACCCAAATCAACTTTCCCCTCAGCCAACAAACTGGCGACGGGCACACCGGCAGGCGGAACCAGGATGCGGGGTTGGAGGGTTTCGAGCAGGCCCCACTGTGCGAATAATTGAGCCAAGTAATTGCCACTGGGTCCGGTGGAATAACTCAGCTTGGTAGCGGCCAAGACCGCTGCTTTGAGTTGTTCTGCTGTGGCGATAGGAGGGTGAACATGACCTTCTGGCACCGCCACCGCCACATTGGAATATGCCCAATCGCAATGGCTGTCTGCGGCCACATGACCAGCCCCCATCAAGCGCTGTATGGCGTCAGATGCCAGCAGCACCATGTCAAACGATTCACCGCTTTGGACACGTTTCGTAGCATCCACACCACCCACTGATTCGATATGCACGGATATGCCAGAAGCCGCAAAAAACCTGACACACAACTCGCCCAATAAGGCTTTGGTGGCCATGGAAGAAATGCCACGCAATGCAAGCACTTGTTTGTCAACCCTTGGTTCCATCGTGCGAAGAAAGATCAGGATGCATTGGTTTTTTTCTGCGTATTTGGCAACACCAACGTGATGACTGCGCCTAACAACGCCACTGCGGCCAATGCCCAGAAGGCTGCTTCGTTGGCCCCGCCGGACATGGTTCTGACACGACCTATCAAGTCGGGGCCAAAGTGCCCGCCTAAGTTACCCACCGAGTTGACAAACGCAATGCCCGCAGCAGCAGCTGTGCCGGATAAAAATGCAGTGGGCAATGACCAGAACGTGGCGACAAAGGACAAGGTTCCCGAGGCCACCAAGGTCAGCACAATCAGCGACGGTATCGGCGCATGACCGACCATGGCCAAGCCGATCAATCCCACCACGGTCAGCAACAATGCCCCCGCTACGTGCCAGCGGCGCTCACCTGTTTTGTCTGAATGCGCACCCCACAGCACCATGACAACAGCAGAAATGCCCCAGGGAATCATGCTGAGTAAGCCCACCTTAAAAAAGTCTTTTTTATCGATACCTAATTCTTGGATGATGGTGGGCATCCAAAAATTGATGGCATAAAAACACACGACTCCCGAGAAATACACCAGCGCAAGTGCCCACACGCGAAAGTCGGTGAACGCATCCCTGAAGCGATGGCCTTTGCCAAGCTCGTCCTTGCCAGCGTCATCCAAGGCGACTTGCGCCACGATGAAATCTTTTTCTCGGTCATTCAGCCATTCGGCTTGCCGTGGTCCGTTGGGCAAAAACACAAAGACCAAAAATCCAACCACCACGGAAGGAATGCCTTCAAGTAAGAACAACCATTCCCAACCGCGCAAACCGCCAATGCCTTGCATGTACTGCATGATGGCGCCGGACACCGGCGCACCAATGACGTTGGAGATGGCAATCGCCGTCATGAACAACGCGATCACTTTGGTTCTGCGTGAACCCGGAAACCAGTAGGTCAAATACAAAATAATGCCGGGGAAGAAGCCGGCTTCGCAAGCACCCAACAAAAATCGCAAGACATAAAAAGTGAACTCGGCGTCAGTGCAATTGAACATGGCGGCCAATGAACCCCAATAGATGTCATCGGTGAACATGAACGCCGAAGACACAATGCCCCATGTGATCATGATGCGGGCGATCCAACGCCTGGCACCTACTTTTTCCAAAATAATATTGCTGGGCACTTCGAAGATGAAGTAGCCGATAAAGAAAATACCCGCGCCAAACCCATAAATGGCATCAGAAAAATTCAAGTCACCGGCCATTTGCAATTTCGCAAAGCCGACATTGACGCGGTCTAAAAACGCGACGATGTAACAGACGAACAGAAATGGAATCAGCTTAACAGCCACTTTGTCAAAAGTGGCTTTTTCAAATGACGCGCTGTCAGCCGCGAGTGTGGTCGAATCGTTCATGCTCAGCACCTTGCTTTATGTACACCAAGCAAAGACCTTAGCACACGAATTGGTATTTGCGAGCCTTTATGCAGGCAGAAGCATGCAACCCAAGGGTATGTACCGACGCAGTAGCCCGGGATTAATTTTTCTTAATGCCAACCAATTCCACCTCGAACAGCAACGTGGCTTTGGGTGGAATCACGCCACGCACACCTTCTGTCCCATAGGCTGTTTCTGGAGGACAGGTCAGCCGGGCTTTGCCGCCAATTTTGATTTTTTGCATGCCTTCGGTCCAACATGGGATGACCCGGGACAAGGGAAAGGCAATCGGTTCGCCACGCTTATAACTGCTGTCGAATTCTTTACCGTCAATCAATGTACCTCGGTAATGCGCCACCACCGTATCAGCAGCTGTCGGACTGGCGCCGGCACCAGGCTTGAGATGTTCGACCTTGACACCAGAGGGCAATGTTTCAATGGCGTTATCGGCCCAAGCAAATCCCGTCAAGGCAACGGACAACAACAGGCTGAGTGAGATGTGTTTTTTCATGGTGCTTGTAGGAATAAAAAAAGAATCCCATTATCAACCGCAGGTGACTGTGACGTCATCTGAAGGCCGACTGGGGTTTTCAAAGTCAAGCTCGGTAAAAAAATAACAGTGCGAGCATCAAAAACCGTTGGCCACGCGGCATCGCTGGATGTCGCAGGCCGTAGGCAGCAATGAACGGTATTCAAAATTTTGCGGCATCACCCCTTTGCCGCGTATGGAGCATTTTTCGCCTGCGTCGTTGGAGTAGTAAGACAACACATCAACACAGCGCCGGGAGTGCGCAATCAAGCCTTGAAAGTGCCCTACTTCGTGCGACACCACCATCTGCAAGGTTTCCATCAGGTTGCGGTTGGCATTGGCTTTTCTTAAATTTGCAAATGCTTCCGGGCTGAGGGTCAATATTTTTTTCGTGATGTTGGCAAGCCCTATCGTGCCCAACTTGTCTTTGTCACTCCACTGCACCGCAATTTTGGTGCTGCCACTGTCATCAAACACATCGCGTTTGAGCATGACAGCGTTTTGACCCCCACACTGGTCCCAGGCCGAGGCGGCTTGTTGCAGCACGGAAAACACCGCGTCTTCGCTGACGTACGAGGGTGCGCCTTGGTGGTCGTACACGTACAGCATCTTGGGGCTGAGCATCTTGCTGTCTTTTTCGCCATCGTTCCAAGTGACCAATTCCTCGGGCAGGCATTGTGCAATCTCACTTTCGCGCAAGGCAAATTCTTTGCTGGCCGCAATTTTGTCTTCTACTTTATTGGGTAGTTTTTTGATTTTTTTGGGTGCGGTAGAGACAGTGTCTGCTGCATTTTTAGCGTCAGGCTTTGGGTCGGATTTCAAACTTCCAGCAGGTTCAATCACTGGTGCCGTGCTGGTATTTTTGCTGATCTGCAATTGCGAGTCCGAAGGTTTCTTACTGAGATACAGGGCTTTGACCGTCTGATGCACTTTTTCGGTATTGGCTGTGCCCAACCACACCGCGACATTGCTGCGGATCGCTTCAATTTCAGGAAAAGGACAATCCTTGCCGTACCGAGATAACCATTCGAGGGCGCGTTTTTCGCGGGTCTGCACATCGTTGATGGAAAAGGCCATGGCGCGAAAATCGAAGGCCTTGCAAATGGTGGAAGGAGGTGCGTCCTGCGCCAGCACCCATTGCACGGGTGCGCATAGCCACATCAATATGCCCACACACAGCACCGCGCCCAAGCGATGCATCAGCAAACCTGTTTGTATGAATCTATTGAACATCTTGAACCACATTGATACGACTGAAGGCTATTATCAATCGGAGGCAATGCGCCAAGCTTGAGCGCCATGAATTGGCCAGACAGTCAGCTTTGTACCGAATAACTGCCGTCCACAGGCATCGTCACCCCCCGCTCAAAAGGGGTGCGAAGGCGGCAAGCCGTTTTGCGTGGCCACATAGTCAGCCAGCATGGGCACGTATTTTTGCGCAAACCCATGCGCCTCCATGCTGGCGAATGAGTTCTTCACCATCGACTGTATCGGGTGCAGCGCGCCGATGTCGTTGGCCAGACTGCTGAGGTAGCGCATGTCTTTGTGCGCATTGCTGATGGTGAATTTGTGCGCGTTTTCATCACCGTTCATGGTCCATTTCATGAAGGTGTCGTAGAACGGACTGCGCATGCGACCCGACCCGATCACTGAATGGAACTGGTCTTGGCTCAAACCTGCTTTTCGTGCAATCGCCAAGGCCTCTGAAAATAAAGCGGCATAGCCCATGGCAATGAAGTTGTTGATCAGCTTCATGGTGTGGCCCAAACCTACCGGGCCCAGGTGCACGATATTGCCTGCCCAACATTCAAGCACTGGCTTGACGGTGGCAAACACCGCATCAGGTGCGCCGACCATGGCGTCTAGCGTGCCAGCCTCGGCCTCTACAGGGGTGCGGCCCAGCGGGGCATCGATGAAATGCATGCCATGGCTGTTAGCCAATGCCGCCATTTGTTGGGTTGACACCGGATTAGAGGTCGAACAATCAATGATGATCAAGCCCTTTTTTCCACTGGCGATCAAACCATCCGGGCCATGCATCAACGCTTCGACTTGCGGCGAACCGGTCACACACAAGTGCACGATGTCGCATTGCGCGGCCAACTCTCGCGCTGAATGGGCTTCTACTGCGCCCAATGCCTTGAGCCGCTCAACAGGCTCGCGGTTTTTATGGCCCATGATGACCAGCGGATAAGCTTTGGTCACGATATTTTTTGCCATGCCAGCGCCCATCAAACCCACACCAATAAACCCTATGACTGGTTTGCCCATGACTGAATTCCTTTGCAAAAAACTTTTAACCAATGCTGACGCACACTTGTGCGCCAGCCCCTAATTCGAAACGCAACTCTTCTGCAGGCTTGGGAAAGTAAGACGCCAACCAACTGCCGGTGGTGACCCACTGCCCGGCTTTGAATGCATGACCGCGGGTGGACAAATGGTTCGCAATCCATGCCATGGCCTGTAGGGGATGGCCCATGACATCTCGGCTGTGTCCGCTGCCAATCGGCTGTCCGTTGACATAAGCCGTTCCCGTGCTTTGCCACAGCAAGTCAAATTGCGATTTGTCAATTCGGTCTCCCAAGACCACGCCATGGTTCCACGCGTTTTCAGCGACCAGACTGAAAAAATTCATTTTCAAATCGGTATACACCGCATGCCTGTCATCGGCGATTTCCAAACACGGGTAAGCGCATGCTATGAATTCCACAATGCTGTCAGCGGTCCAAGCTGTTTGCGACAAAGGCAGGTCTTTGGAGAACTGCAGGGCCAGTTCAAATTCGATGATCAAGTGCTGACGTTCACTGGCTTGCACCACATGTCCATTTTGGAACACGCAATCGGCCAGCACACACCCGGAAATGGCATCGTCAAAACCGACAAACTCGCGCATCACAGGCGTGGTGATGGCAATTTTGTAACCGCTGACGTGGGTGTGGCGCTGGATCACCAGCAACTGCACCAACGCATCTTGTGTCGCGTAGGCTTGCTGCAATTCAGCAGGGGCAATGGTTGAGGGCAAGCCGGTGAACGCCACCGCCTTTTGTTGCTGCCTGAGTAACTCTCGCGCCGCTGCATCCGCACCGGACCACACCGGTTTTTCCAGGTGGGGCATCAGGTGTCAGGGAATCCGTGTGGACTGCCAAGACACGTATTGCATGGCACCATCTGCTTTTTTCCAAACGCTGTGAAAGCGCAAAGGCACGGTCACATCCTTGCCGTTGACACGCACCTCATATTTACCGTTACCTGTCAATATGGCGATACAGCCAAATGTACGTACTTCCACGTTGGTTTGGGTCATGACTTTGTAGACCACAGCACCCGAGCGCATGGATTCGATATAGGACTGCTTGGTGTCCACCACAGAGCTGGAATGCACGTACACCAAGTCAGGAGAAAAGAGTTTTTCCATGGTGGCAAAGTCGTTACTGGTTTGCGCGACATGGCGCATTTGTTCGGCATTCAGGGCCTCGTCTGCAGAAAGGTATTCACAAGAATCAGCAAATGCAGAATGGCTGCCCCACACACCCACAAGCAATGCAAGTAACAGGCGAGAAATAAATCGGTTCATGCTTATCTCCTAAAAGTATCGATCCATCATACGCAGTGGACCGGCCCAGCCTATTCCCACATACCCGCATATGCCCCGAAGTGTGGCTACGGTCCAGACACCGAAGGGGCAACTGCGGCAGCAATCTAGGGTTTCTATGGAGAGAAACCGGCTAGGCAGGGCTGTATGTTCTCTGAAGGTATTTTTCATCACACGAAAGTTTCCACATGTATCTCGCTTCTTCGTTGCCTCGTCTATTCATAGTGTGGTCCTTGTGCCTTTTGTCTGTTACTGCACACGCCCAACAAAAATTGAAATGGGCGCATGTGTATGAAGCCTCTGAGCCTTACCATACTGAATCGGTGTGGGCCGCCGAAGAAATCAAAAAACGCTCGAATGGAAAATTCAATATTCAGGTGTTTCCTGCGTCTAGTCTGGGCAAAGAGACCGATCTGAACCAAGGTTTGATGCTGGGGTCGGTGGACATCATGATCGGCGGGCCGTCATTTGCAGCTCGTACCTATCCGCGCTTTGGCATTGCGTATTACCCATTCATTTTTCGTGATGGCGACCATTTGCTGGCATACGCCAAAAGCAGTTTGTTCCAAGAGATGGTCAATGAGTTTCGCCAAAAAACTGGGATTCAAGTCACCGCCTATACCTATTACGGCGCACGGCACACCACTGCCAACAAACCATTCAAGCAATGTGCGGATGTCAAAGGCTTGAAGATACGCGTGCCAGACGCACCCGCCTACACGGCCACATGGCAAGCCTGCGGCGCCAACCCCACACCTATTGCGTTTGCCGAGGTGTATTTGGCCTTACAAAACGGCACCGTTGACGCGCAGGAAAACCCACTCACCACGATTGAAGCCAAAAAATTCTTTGAGGTGCAAAAGTCCATCATGTTGACGGGCCATATCGTTGATGGCTTGATCACCATGGTGGCACCTCACGTGTGGGGAGGCCTGTCGCCCGCTGAACAAAAAATGTTCGGTGAAGTTATGCAAGAGGCCGCTGCCCGCGCCTCGGTAAAAATCAAAAAACGTGAGTTAGAACTGATTGATTTCTTCAAGAAAAAAGGCTTGGGCGTGGTGGAAGTCAACCGCAAAAGCTTTCAAGACGCGGTACTTAAAAATAAACCGGTGGAGAGTATGAACTTGCTGCGTGCTGATTACGACCGAATCCAGGCGGTGAAATGAGCCCGGATGCAGACAAACTGGCCAGTGCATTTGGCGAAGCCGATGAAGCGGTTGATTTGAGCGACGTCATGCCAGAGGCTTGGTTGGCGCTGGCGTTTTTCTGGCTCTTGGGTTTGACCGTCTTGTACCAATTCATCACCCGTTATGTGTTCAACGATTCAGCCGCATGGACCGAAGAAATTGCGCGTTACTTTTTGATCGCCACTGTGTTCTTGGGCGCGGTCATCGGCGTGGCAAAGAACAACCACATACAGGTGGATTTTTTCTACCGTTTCCTGCCAAAAAGCTTGGCCCGTGCGATGGCCTTATGCATAGACCTGTTGCGCATCGGTTTTCTTGGCTGCGCCAGTTGGTTGACTTGGGAGTTGATGCAGAAAATGGGCAGCTACCAAATGACCATCGTCAATCTGCCCATGAACTTGGTGTACGGCGTGGTGTTGCTGGCATTTGTGTTGATGACTTGGCGTGGCGTGTGGGTCATGCGCCAACATATTCGCCAAGGCTACAGCGTGCTTGAACAGCCAGAAAGCCTGTGACGTTGCCATGTTAAAAATTATTTTTCTTTTCCTGCTCAGCGGTGGTCTGCCTGTTGCCATGGCCATGGCCGCTGCGTCGTTGATTTATTTGTGGATGAACCCCAGTTCACCACCTTTTGTGGTGATACACCGCATGGTGTCCGGCATCGACAGTTTTCCTTTGCTGGCCGTGCCATTTTTCATTCTTGCTGGCAACCTGATGAACACCGCTGGCATCACGCACCGCATCTACAGCTATGCCTTGTCCTTGGTCGGCTGGCTCAAGGGCGGCTTAGGACATGTGAATGTGGTGGGCTCGGTGGTGTTTGCCGGCATGAGTGGCACGGCGGTGGCCGACGCCGCGGGCTTGGGCACCATTGAGGTCAAAGCCATGACCGACCATGGCTACGACGCAGAATTTGCCGTGGGCGTGACGGCGGCATCGGCCACCTTGGGACCGATCATTCCGCCGAGCTTGCCATTTGTCATCTACGGCATGATGGCCAATGTGTCGGTGGGTTCATTGTTTTTGGCGGGTATCTTGCCCGGCGGCATCATGGCGTTATTGATGATGCTGACCGTAGCCTACTTTGCCCACAAGAACGGCTGGGGTGGCGATGTGGCGTTTAACTGGGGCAAGCTGTCCAAAGCCTTGATGGAAACAATGGTAGTCATTGCCTGGCCACTGGCCATTTGGTGGTTGGTCACCGAGTGGCATGCCCCGCCTCAAATCACCGTCATGCTGGGGCTGCTGGTTTTGTTTGCAGCGGACAAGCTGTTTCAATTCCAAGCCGTGCTGCCCATCATGACGCCGGTGTTATTGATCGGCGGCATGACCACTGGCGTGTTCACGCCCACTGAAGGGGCGATCGCGGCTTGCGTGTGGGCCCTGGTTCTGGGCCTGCTTTGGTATCGCACACTCAACTTCAAACTGTTTGTGAAAATTTGTCTGGACACGGTCGAGACCACTGCGACGGTGTTGTTCATCGTGGCGGCAGCCAGCATATTTGGCTGGATGCTGACCGCCACCGGCGTGACCGCCGCCATCAGCCAATGGGTGCTGGGCGTGACCGATCAACCTTGGCAGTTTTTGTTGCTGGCCAATTTGTTGATGCTGTTTGTGGGCTGTTTTTTAGAGCCGACTGCGGCCATCACCATTCTGGTACCGATCTTGTTGCCCATCTGTTTGCAATTGGGCATTGACCCGGTGCATTTCGGTTTGGTGATGGTGCTCAACCTGATGATCGGCTTGTTACACCCGCCCATGGGCATGGTGTTGTTTGTGTTGGCTCGCGTGGCAAAGCTGAGCGTGGAGCGAACCACCATGGCCATTCTTCCGTGGTTGGTACCGTTGCTGGGCAGCTTGCTGCTGATCACTTACGTACCCGCTATTTCTCTTTGGTTACCCCGTTTGATGGCGACAGCCTGAGATTGCACCATCCACTTCCATGAACCAACATATCCGACTTCACCCCAATGACGATGTTGTCATCGCCCGCCAACAATTGATGAGCGGCGCCACCGTTGAAAACATCGCGGTACGCGGCCTGATTCCACCGGGGCACAAAATCGCCACCCGAGCGATTGCCTCGGGCGAACCGGTGCGCCGCTATAACCAAATCATTGGCTTTGCCAGCCAAGCGATTGCAGCGGGAGAACATATCCATGTGCACAACTTGAATCTGGGCGACAACAAAGGCGACTTCGCCCGCGACTATGCGTTTTGCGCCGATGTCAAACCTGCTGCGCCGCTGTTGCATGCGGAATTCATGGGCCATGTGCGGGCCGATGGGCGGGTCGCCACGCGCAACTACATCGGCATCCTTTCCAGCGTGAATTGTTCGGCCACCGTCGCGCGGGCCATTGCCGACCATTTTTCGCGCACCACCAACCCGTCTGCCTTGGCTGCATTTCCGAATGTGGACGGCGTGGTGGCACTCACCCACGGCAGCGGTTGCGGCATGGACACCGAGGGGTTGGGCATGCAAGTGCTGGAGCGCACCATGGCTGGCTACGCCACCCATCCCAACTTTGGCGCCGTGCTGGCCATTGGCCTGGGTTGCGAAGCCAACCAATTGAAATCCTGGCTGTCGCACAGCGGGCTGAACGAGGGCAAAACGCTGCAAACCTTCAACATCCAAGACAGCGGCGGCACCGCCAAAACCGTGGCCAAAGGCATCGCCCTAGTGAAAGCCATGTTGCCCGACATCAACCTGTCGAAACGCCAGGCTTGCAGCGCGGCACACCTGACCGTGGGTTTGCAATGCGGCGGCTCAGATGGCTATTCAGGCATCAGTGCCAACCCCGCGCTAGGTGCAGCCGTCGACCTGCTGGTCGCTCACGGCGGCACCGCGATATTGAGCGAAACACCGGAGATTTACGGCGCAGAACATTTACTGACCAGGCGTGCGGTCAGCCGTGCCGTCGGCGAAAAGCTGGTGCAACGCATTCGCTGGTGGGAGCATTACACCGCCATGCATTCAGGCGAGATGAACAACAACCCGTCGCCCGGCAACAAAGCCGGAGGCCTGACCACGATTCTTGAAAAATCACTGGGTGCAGTTGCCAAAGGCGGCACCACGAATTTACAAGCGGTTTACGAATACGCAGAAAAAGTCGATGTGCACGGGTTTGTGTACATGGACACGCCGGGTTACGACCCCGTCAGCGCCACCGGTCAAGTGGCAGGCGGCGCCAACCTGATTTGTTTCACCACCGGTCGGGGCTCTGCCTATGGTTGTGCGCCCTCGCCTTCCTTGAAACTGGCGACCAACTCCGCTTTGTGGGAAAAACAGTCTGACGACATCGATATCAATTGCGGCGTGATTGTCGACGGCAACACCAGCGTTCAAGCCATGGGGCAAGTGATCTTCGAACGAATACTGTCATGCGCCTCGGGAGAATCCAGCAAGAGCGAGTTGCACGGCTACGGTCAAAATGAATTCGTGCCTTGGCAACTGGGCGCGGTGATGTAAGCGAAAGCACAAAAAAAAACACGCGGGGTGTTTAAGCCGACGTGCTTTTTTTAATTGGTAATTGGGGTCAGGTTCCAATTAATTCAAATTGATTCCCTGCTTAGATAGAAGACAAAAAGAAAATCAACTCATCCCGCTGCTGCTTGGTGAAGTTCACGAACTTGTCGCGCGCTGACTTGGCTTCGCCACCGTGCCACACAATTGCTTCCAGCAAATTGCGGGCACGCCCATCGTGCAAAAACGAATTGCTGGCGTTGACTTGCATAGACAGGCCCACACCCCACAGTGGCGGCGTGCGCCAGTCCGAACCGCTGGCTTTGAAGTCCGGGCGGCCATCGGCCAAGTCAGGGCCCATGTCGTGCAACAGCAAATCTGTGTAGGGGCGAATCAACTTGTTGGCAATTTGCGGCACCGCCGGGTATTTGCCGGTGCGCATTTCGGGCACATGGCAGCCTGAGCATCCTGCTGACTCGAACAGCTTTTCACCTGTCTTGAACTCAGGCTTGTCGCGGTTGCGCTGCGCGGGCACATCCAGCGACTGCGACCAAAAGGTCAAAGACTCCCACAAGTCGGGGCGCAACTCGGGCTTATCGCCTTTGAGCGCGGCCAAGCATTCTTTTTGCACAGGCGTGCAGCTTTGTTCTGGATAGACCGCCGATGTCACGCCAACGTCAGCTAAAAAAGCGGCGGCGATTTGCTGCTTGATACTGGGCTGGTTGGCTTTCCAGCCAAAACGTCCGAGCACGGTTTTTTTGTTGATGTCGTCGCGCACATAGTTGGGGCGACCGTTGAGGCCCATGGCCTTTTGCTTTTCGGCCAGCTTCAAGATGTCTTTTTCGCTGACCGCTTCCAAATAGCCCATGCCCAAGATGGCCTGGGTATTTCTGACCGACATCATGATGCCATCAGCAAATGGTCCGAAATTCATGTTCTCGATGCGCACACTGGGGCGGCGCAAGTCCAGCTGCTCGCCGTCAGGGAAGGTGAACGAGCTGGTGACCCAATCGATGAACACCTCGGCCTCGCCAGCGCGAGCCTCGGGGTCCTTGCGGGTGATCATGTCAAACGACTGGATGTCGTTGCCGTAATGGGGGTCGGGCTTGGGCTCGCCGTGCGGACCCTGGCCAGGAATGGACAAGCGCACCAGTTGTTGAAAGACGCGCAAGCCGCTGGTGTCTAGCGCCCTGCCCCGACCTGCATTCAAATGGCAACCCGCGCAATTGGTGGCCATGAACATAGGCCCCAAGCCCCATTCGCCGCCTGCAGGGCCGGTTTGCGACAAGTCCCAGACCAAGGGGATCACCGGGTTATTAACAGCGATCCAAAAATTGGTGAAAACCTTTTCGCCTTTGTTGAACCTGAGTTTGTCCTTGGCTGACAAACCGGGAACAGCTTGTTTGTAGACTTCCTGCGGCAGCACATCGGACTTGGCCAACGCATCTTTGGTGATGGCGGTTAAAGGCGAACCGGCAATCGCCACAGACAACAAACACAAAAACAACTTTTTCACAATGACTCCTCAGACATGTCCTTGATATCAGGCATGTGGGTCATGATAAGACAGTCAGTTGGCACAGGTGAGGTGGGTCAATGGCCAAGGGGTTTTAGGTGTTTTTCTCTGAGACTAGCTAATGCTGCCGCCAAGCAAATATCAACGTTCCCATTTAGATAAGATGCCCCGCAAGGAGTCGTCTATGAATATGGAGCTTGGCCAATCGCAGAATTCCGGGTACTTTTCCGATCGCATGCTCCCCCTGACCTGCGCCATCGACACGCACAAATTGCAGCCCTTGTTTGACTTGATTCAAACGCATATCGATCAACACAAATACCCGGGCTGCCAAATCGCAATGGCGCTTGAAGGCCAAGTGTTGGTCAACCGCAGTGTGGGTTTAGCCCGCATAGGCCACGGGCATGAAGCGGACACACAGGTCTTGCCAGCCGACAACGATCAACTCTGGTTGCTTTACTCGAACACCAAGGTGCTGGTGTCCACGGCGTTGTGGAAGTTGTTCGAGGACGGCAAATTACGGTTTACCGATCGCGTGGCAGACCATCTGCCCGGCTTTGCGGCAAATGGCAAACAAGACATCACCTTGCTGCAACTCATCACGCACCAAGCCGGTTTTCCAGACGCTGAAGTCCCTGCCAGCGCTTGGCACGACCACGCACAGGTGTTGCAAGCGGTGTGTGGTTTTTCTTTGCAGTGGCCGCCTGGATCTCGGGTGCACTACCACGGGCTGAGTGCGCACTGGGTGCTGGCCATGGTGATCGAGGCCATCACCGGCCAAGATTTTCGCGAGGCCATCACGCAGCTGGTGCTGCAGCCATTGGGTTTGCACAACGACTTGTTCATGGGCTTGCCGGCCACGCAGCAACACCGTTTGGCCTTTTTATATGAGCCCGACGCTTCGCAAGTTTCAGGGCAACGCTTGCGCGATGAAAGCACAAACACCAACTGGCAAACCGCTGGTGTGCCCGGTGGCGGTGCCTATGGCACGGCGCGAGGCATGGCTTTGCTCTACCAAATGATGTTGGCCGGTGGACAGCTCAACGGCGTGCAACTCTTGTCGCCTGCCACGCTGGCCTATGCGATTCAAAACCACACCGCTGAGCGCATCGATGAATTCATGGGCATGGCGATGCACCGCGGCCTGGGCCCGCATTTGCGCGGCACGACAGCCAGCATTCGCGGTTTGGGCAGCGATGCGCCGCCCAACGCATTTGGTCACGGCGGTGTGGGCACGTCCTACTGCTGGGCAGACCCCAACAGCGGTGTGTCGTTTGCCTACCTGACCAACTCGCGCGTGCCTGAGCCTTGGCATTCGCAACGGCTCAACGAAGTCAGCAATGCGGTCTATACCGCCATTCATAAGTTGTAATTCCGCCTTGCCTCTGCGGGCAATATTTCGCTGTTGCGGTTGATTTCCCACCCGACGTGCCGATTACATGCACAGATGCCATGAATACCTGTTGGTCATGCATCTGAATGTATGCATTCCACCAAAAAAAGATTACTTTCGAATGTTTTTGATGTGGGCTTCAGTGCCGTGTGGCGACTGCTGCCCGCTGGGATGCTGCTCGTCGGTCAGGTGCATGCGCAGTCCCCCAATGACTTAGGCAGCAACCGCGATGCTTCCGGTGTGGTGTTTCCCAATGCGGATTGGATCCGCTTTCCCGCCAGACCTAGCAAAACCGCGCCAGCGGTGGTGCCCGCGCCCGAACCTGCGCCTAAAGCACCCCTTGGCAACAACGACTGGATTCAGTTCCCGCGCTTACCGCCTCCTGTGCCTAAGCCCGCCACTCAACCTACGGCAACTTCAGTAACGCCCACTGAAGCCTCCCCACCCTCAAACGCAGTGCCTTCAGCCAACACGCCATCGCCGCCCGCTGCAGCAGCCAAGCCGCAAGCAGCTCCCGCCAGTGAACCCACGGCCCAGTCGGCCGACAACAGCGACGAATTCAGATTCAAACAATTCCGTTTCCAAGGGAACACGGTCTACAGCGACAAAACGCTGGAGAAATTGCTGCGCGACAAAGTCGCCACGGTCAAAACATTACCCGATATTCAACGTGCGGCAGAAACTGTGGCCGCGCTTTACCAAGAAGACGGTGTGTTGGCTCGTGTGGACCTGTTGCCCCAAGATTTGACCGACGGTGTGGTGACCATCACCATCACCGAAGGACGCTTTGCCGGCGCACGCATGGA
>CAMDSU010000027.1 GCA_945907335.1 Bordetella parapertussis
TGGAGCGATCCAAACACACCACCTTGCCGCGTTTTATGTTTGGTTTGGGCATTCGCCATGTGGGCGAGGCCACAGCCAAGGACCTCGCACGTCATTTCGGTGGCATCGAAGCCATCATGGATGCCAGCGTGGACCAATTATTGATGGTCAATGATGTCGGCCCCGTTGTTGCCAATAGCTTGCGCACTTTTTTTGACCAGCCTCATAACCGGGAAGTGGTGCAGCAACTACGGGCCTGCGGTGTGCATTGGGAAGAATCTGCGCCCGGTGTACGCTTAGACCTGCCGCTGGCCGGGCATACCTATGTCATCACGGGGACCTTGCCGACGTTGTCACGCGAACAAGCCCAAGCATTGCTCGAGCAAGCTGGTGCCAAGGTAGCTGGCAGCGTCAGCAAAAAAACCACCGGTGTCATCGCTGGAGAAGCCGCAGGCAGCAAACTGGACAAAGCCATTGCGCTGGGTGTGCCTGTCTTGGATGAAGCGACTCTATTGGTATTGACTCGCAGCGTATGAGTATGCAATTCGGTATTGATCTGGGCGGCACCAAAATTGAAGTGGCGGTGCTGGATGGCCAAGGCCAATTCATTCACAGACAGCGGCAAGCGTGCCCGTCGAACAGTTACCCAGCTATCTTGAACACCATCGCAGAATTGGTGGCGATGGCCCGGCAAACATTGGCGTTGCCACCCCCAGCAGTGGTGGGCATTGGCATGCCAGGGTGCTTAGATGCGAAGACACAGTTGGTGCGCGGCTCGAACACCCAAGCGATGAACCATCAACCCCTGAAGACAGATTTGCAAGCATTGCTGGGGTGTGAGGTCCGTTTAGAGAACGATGCCAATTGCTTGGCGTTGAGCGAAGCAATAGACGGCGCAGGCGCTCAGTCAAATGTGGTGTTTGCCGCCATTTTAGGAACGGGCTGTGGCGGGGGATGGGTGGTTAACCGCCAACTATTGACGGGGCGACACGCGATTGCGGGGGAATGGGGCCATAACCCGCTGCCTTGGCCAAACGCAGAAGAATTGAACATTGCCCCTTGCTGGTGTGGTCTGACAGGATGCCTAGAAACATGGCTCAGCGGCACCGGTTTTGCCAGCGACCATGCCCGTGTGAATGGCGGACAGCTGAGCGCGATCGAGATCATCCAAGCCATGCGAGCAGGAGAGCCATCAGCCATGAAATCTTTCGACCGGTATATGAGCCGGCTAGGCCGCGCCTTGGCGCAAGTGGTCAATTTGTTGGACCCAGACTGTATTGTGTTGGGCGGTGGCATGAGCAATGTGCAAGAAATCTATCCCAAGCTGCAGGCCGCCATGCAAGCGCATGTGTTCGGGGTGCAAGTCAGCACGCCTGTTCGTGCGGCTGCGCATGGTGATTCCTCCGGGGTCAGAGGAGCGGCTTGGTTAAGTCGCTGATATGCATTTTCAAGCGCCTGCAACCAGCACATCCAATAACTGCGTTTCCAAATCAATTTGCATGCGGTTGTGTTGCAGCGCAGCACCATCGATCAGAAAAGTGTCTTCGACCCGTTCGCCCAAGGTACTGACTTTTGCCAGCAAGACATTGATGCGGTGCTGTGCCAGCACCTGCGCCACGCCATAAAGCAATCCAGCACGATCGCTGGCAGAAATACTCAACAACCAACGCTGGGCTTTCTCATCGGGCTGCAAACGCACACGCGGGGCAACCGGAAAGCTTTTGACCCGACGAGACACCCGTCCTCCTTGCCGCGGTTTGTGCAAAGGCCCACCGTGTTCAATCGCTTCTTTTAAACCGTTCTCCACCATCGGGATGAGTTCACGGTAATGCACATTCAACATGGGTGTGACCACTTGAAAGGTGTCAAGCGCATAACCGTTTTTGGCGGTATGGACTTTGGCGTCTTGAATGCTGAACTCGGCCTGGTCAAAGTACCCACAAATACGCGCAAACAAATCAGTTTGGTCTGGCGTGTAAACCATCACCTGCAAGCCTTCCCCCAGCGGCGACAAGCGGGCTTTGACCGTGACCCCGGCGGCTTGCCCTGCCGCTTTGGCCAATGCCAGTGGGCGCGAGAGTTGGCGGGTATGCCATGCAATGTCTGCCGCCTCGTGTCGCATGAAATAGCCCACATCCAATGTGTCCCATAAATTTTTTTGCGACTCAAAAGGCATGGCATACAGATTGAGTGTTTCTAGGGCCTCGCGTTTGCGCATTTCAACGACTGCATGCGGATCATGCGACTGACCGCCGAGCACGGCTGCGCTGGCCCGGTACAGGTCCTCCAATAATTTACCTTTCCACGCATTCCATACCTTGGGACTCGTTCCTCGAATATCGGCCACTGTCAACAAATACAAAGCACGCAAATAGCGTTCGTTGCCCACGCGCTTGGCAAACGCACGGATGACATCTGGATCGCTCAAATCCTCTTTTTGCGCCACATGGCTCATGGTCAAGTGGTGCCTGACAAGAAATTCAATCAGCTGCTGATCGGGTTTTGCGATGCCGTGTTGGCGGCAAAACAGCCGCACCTCATTGGCGCCCAGATCCGAATGGTCTCCGCCCCGTCCTTTGGCAATGTCGTGAAACAACGCTGCCACATACAAAATCCAAGGTTGCTCCCAGCCGGCTGCGAGTTGTGAACAAAATGGGTATTCGTGCGCATGCTCCACGATGAAAAACCGACGCACATTGCGCAGCACCATCAAAATGTGTTGGTCAACCGTGTACACATGAAATAAGTCATGCTGCATTTGTCCAACGATGCGCCGAAACACCCACAGGTAACGCCCAAGCACAGAGGTTTGGTTCATCAAGCGCATGGCATGGGTGATGCCTTGGGGCGTTTGCAATATGCGCATGAACATGGCGCGGTTAGCCGGGTCGCGTCGAAATGCTGCGTTCATCAAACCTCTGGCGTTGTACAAAGCCCGCAGGGTGCGTGCAGACAAACCTTTGATACCAATGGTTTCTTGGTACACCAAAAACGTTTCCAAAATCGCATGGGGTTGTCGCTGGTACAAACCGTCGTCCACCACTTCAAGCATGCCTGATTTGTCTAAAAAGCGATCATTCAATGGACGCGGCGGGTGAGCATGGCCTTGGTCAAACAGCCAGTCTTCGATATTCAAATGGATGATTTGGTTGAGTTGGGTGACCGCTTTGGCCGCCCAGTAATAGTGCTTCATCAAAGCTTCACTGGCCGCGCGAGCCCGCTTGGCCTCTTGCGTGTCCGCCGCCAATCCCAATTCAATGGCAAGCGTTGACTGCAAATCAAACACCAGTCGGTCTTCACGTCTGTGTGCCGACCAGTGCAGGCGCCAACGAATCAACGACAACAGGTTTTCGTTGCGTTTGAGTTGTCGCATTTCTAAGGCTGTGACCATCCCGCGAGTGCTCAGGTCTTGCCAAGTAGCGCCCAAGCCAGTGGCTTTGGTCAGCCACAACAACATTTGCAGATCACGCAAGCCCCCGGGAGATTCTTTGCAATTGGGTTCTAGCGAATAAGGCGAGTTGTCGAATTTGCTGTGACGCTGGTGCATCTCCAGGGTTTTGCCAGTGAAAAAAGCGCGAGGATCGAGCTGGCTTTTGAAGGCCGCACTGAACGCAGCCATCAGGGCAGAGTCGCCTACCAACAAGCGGGACTCCAGCATGGCGGTTTGTACCGTGATGTCAGCTGCGGCCTCAGACAAACATTCGTTCAACTGACGAACGCTGGAGCCAATTTCCAAGCCTGCATCCCAGCAACTGCCAATGAACCCCTCTACGCGGGATCTGAGCGCTTCATTCGCATCTAATTGAACATCGTCAGGTAGCAATACCAACACATCGACATCAGAGTAGGGAAACAAAGCTTGTCGGCCGTATCCACCGACGGCGAGCAGCGCGAAGTTATCAGGCATACCAGCGCGCAACCACAGGGACTTCAATGTGTTGTCACATAAGTCGCTGAGCAGTTTCAAATGTTGGTGTACGAGAGACGCCTTGGATAAACTTTGTGTCGCCGCACAACGGTTCAATAACTCCGTTTTGCGTTGCCTGAAGTCAGAGGCAGTAGCGTTCACCGGTCAGCACGCCGTGGTGGACACAAACGAAGGAGGCGGGGGACTGCCCTCAGAAAGAGTCAGCACTTCATAACCTGTTTGCGTGACCAACACAGTATGTTCCCACTGTGCGGACAAGGAATGGTCGCGCGTGATGATGGTCCAACCATCGCTCATTTCCTTGATATCGCGCCGACCCGCATTTACCATCGGTTCTATGGTGAACGTCATGCCAGGTTTGAGTTCCTCAAGCGTGCCTGGTTTGCCGTAATGCAGCACTTGCGGGTCCTCATGAAACACCTGACCAATGCCGTGGCCACAAAATTCACGCACGATAGAAAAGCCTTGGCCTTCGGCAAACACTTGAATGGCGTGACCGATATCACCCAACCGCGCACCAGGCTTGACCTTCACAATGCCATGCCACATGGCGTCGTAGGTCAATTGACACAAACGCTTGGCCGCAATGGATCCTTCACCCACGATAAACATGCGACTGGTGTCGCCATGCCAACCGTCTTTGATGACGGTGATATCAATATTCACAATGTCGCCTTTTTTCAAGGCTTTGTCGCTGGGAATACCGTGGCATACCTGATGGTTGATAGAGGTGCAAATTGATTTGGGATAGGGGTTACGACCACTGGGGTTGTAATTGAGCGGTGCAGGAATGGCTTGTTGAACTTGGGTGATGTAATCAAACGCCAGTTTGTCTAAGGCATTGGTGGTTACGCCTGGCTGGACATGCGGCGTGAGGTAGTCAAGCACCTCAGAGGCTAATTTGCCTGCGATCCGCATGCCTGCAATGCCTTGTTCGTCTTTAAAAGTGATCGTCATTCCGGGATTATCTCAGGCTCAAGCCCAAGAGTGAGCGCGTGGGCATGTCGTTAAAATTCGGACACGCAGGGTGCCTGACTCGTCTGCCGCCTCACCCCACCTTACCTAAGATCTGAACGTGACCCTCCACACCAGTACCTTTCAAGGCTCACATGCCTTCAGTACTTTAAATACCCAACGTTTGCTGGCAAGCTTGCAAAGCGTTTGCCCCGCCATTGCATCGGTTCAGGCCTGCCGTATTTATTTATTGGCGACTGACCAAAAACCGAGCCCACAAATGTTGCATCGCATGGGCGAGTTATTGGATGCATCATTGCTTCAAAGCGCGGCCCACCGTGACAGCAGTCACTCATGGGTGGTTTCTCCCCGATTGGGCACCATCTCGCCTTGGGCATCCAAAGCCACAGACATTGCCCGCAATTGCGGTTTTGATCTGCACAGGATTGAACGCCTAACGCAATACCAAGTGACTGTGCAGAGCCGTTCTGTGTTGAACGACGAGGACGCCAGACGCATTCAAAGTTGCTTGCATGACCGCATGACCGAATCGGTCTGGCCAGACGTGTCTGCTGCCTTGGCCTTGTTTCAACCTGTGCCAGCCGCTGACATGGCCCGCATTGCAGTCATCGAACAAGGCAGGACTGCCTTAGAACTTGCCAACACAGAAAGTGGTTTGGCCTTGGCAGAAGATGAAATCGATTATTTGTTGCAGTCATTTCAACAACTCCAACGCAATCCTACTGACGCCGAGCTGATGATGTTCGCGCAAGCCAACAGTGAGCACTGTCGCCACAAAATTTTTAACGCCGATTTCATCATCGATGGCAAGCCGCAAAGCCACAGCTTGTTCGGCATGATCCGCCACACACACACAACCACCCCGCAACACACGGTGGTGGCGTACTCGGACAACGCGGCCATCATGCACGGCCACTCTGTCGAACGTTTCACCGCAGCGTTACAGGGCTACATGCCCCGTTACGACAAAAGCACTGGCTTGCAGCATATATTGATGAAGGTGGAAACGCATAACCACCCCACCGCGATTTCGCCTTTTCCCGGAGCCGCCACTGGCGCGGGCGGAGAAATTCGCGACGAAGGTGCCACCGGTCGCGGCGCCAAACCCAAGGCCGGATTGACTGGGTTCAGTGTGTCCAAGCTGTGGGGCAGCAGCATTGGCCATGCGCCTCACATGGCGTCTGCATTGCAAATCATGACCGATGGTCCTTTGGGCGGTGCCGCATTCAACAATGAATTTGGCCGCCCCAATTTATTGGGCTATTTCAGAGAATATGAACAGGTCGTCAATGGCGTGCAACGGGGTTATCACAAACCCATCATGCTCGCTGGCGGCTTGGGCGTGGTGCGCGACGAGTTGACCCACAAGCATTTGTTTGCGCCAGGTACTTTATTGGTTCAACTGGGCGGCCCGGGCATGCGCATCGGCATGGGCGGCGGGGCGGCAAGTTCTTTGTCAAGCGGCAGCAACGATATCGCACTCGATTTCGATTCTGTGCAACGCGGCAACCCGGAGATTCAACGTCGCGCACAAGAGGTCATCAACCATTGCAATGCCTTAGGCAAAGACACGCCGATATTGGCCATCCACGACGTGGGCGCGGGCGGGTTGTCAAATGCGTTTCCTGAGTTGGTGAATGACGCGGGGCGCGGGGCGCGTTTTGATTTACGTAATGTTCCATTGGAAGAAACTGGTTTATCACCCAAAGAAATTTGGAGCAATGAAAGCCAAGAGCGCTATGTGCTGGCCATTGCGCCAAACTCGTTGCCTCAGTTTGCCTTTTTCTGTGATCGCGAGCGTTGTCCGTATGCCGTGGTGGGCGTCACCACCGATGACCGTCATCTGGTTGTGCAACACACAGACGACTCGAACGCCGTTGATATGCCCTTGAATGTGCTGCTGGGCAAACCACCCAAAATGCTTCGCGATGTACAACGCATCAAGGTGGAAACAGCGCCGCTGAATACGGAGCACATCAGCTTGCAAGACGCTGTACTCAAAGTACTTTCCCACCCCACGGTGGCCAGCAAACGTTTTTTAATCACCATCGGTGACCGCACCGTCGGCGGTATGAGTCACCGTGACCAAATGGTCGGTCCATGGCAAGTGCCTGTGGCCGATTGCGCCATTACCTTGGCGGATTTCAAAGGTGTTGCCGGCGAAGCCATGTCGCTGGGCGAGCGCACCCCATTGGCCGCCACAGATGCGCCGGCTTCCGGTCGCATGGCGGTGGCTGAAGCCATTACCAATCTGTTGGCTGCACCAATCGTGTTGGACAAAGTCAAGTTGTCTGCCAATTGGATGGCAGCTTGCGGTGAAGTTGGCGAGGACGCGGCCTTGTACGACACCGTTAAAGCTGTCGGCTTGGAGCTGTGTCCGGCGCTGGGTATATCCATTCCTGTGGGCAAAGACAGCTTGTCCATGCGCACCCGTTGGCAAGCCGATGGCCAACACCAGCAAGTGACTTCACCGGTGAGTTTGATCATCACCGCGTTTGCAGCCTTAGACGATGTCCGCGGCAATTTCACTCCCCAACTCAATGCCAGCGAACCCGACACCAGCCTGATCTTGATCGATTTAGGTCGAGGCAAGCAACGCATGGGCGGCAGCATTCTGGCGCAGGTGTTGGATCAAGCGGGCGCAAACGTCCCCGATTTAGATGATCCACAAGACCTGGTTCGCATGGTCAACGCCATCAATGAACTGCGCGCCAAGCAATGGGTGATGGCCTATCACGACCGAAGTGACGGCGGATTGCTGGCTTGCGTGGCGGAAATGGCGTTTGCTGGTCATGTGGGTGTTGCATTGAATGTCGATTTATTGGTCACAGAAGGTGACGGCATTTCAGACAGTCGCGCCGACCACGGCGACAGCAAAAACTGGTCACAACAAGTCAGCGCCCGGCGAGATGAAAAAACACTCCACGCATTGTTCAATGAAGAATTGGGTGCCGTTATACAAGTGCGTACCGAATATCGCGACCAAGTCATGCAAGTGTTGCGTCAACACCATTTGTCCGCGTGCAGCCATGTGATCGGCAAAACCCGTCCTGCGTCCTCTGCGGTCAAGCGGGGCATTGATGAACTGAGTATTTGGCGTGATGCCAAAGAAATATTCACGGCAAGTTTGTATGACCTGCACCAAGTGTGGGACAGCGTCAGTTGGAGAATTTGCCGCGAGCGTGACAACCCACAGACCGCGGATGCCGAACACGCGACCAAGGGGCAAGCGCACGACCCCGGCTTGCATGTGCACTTAACGCCAGGTGCGCTGGACAATGTGGCCGCGCCCTATATCAACCAGCAACGTCCGCGGGTGGCCGTGCTGCGCGAGCAAGGTGTGAATTCGCATGTGGAAATGGCCTATGCGTTCACCGAGGCTGGTTTTGAAGCCTATGACGTGCACATGACAGACTTGCAACAAGGGCGCGCCAACCTCAAAGATTTCCATGGCTTGGTGGCCTGTGGCGGCTTTAGCTACGGCGACACATTGGGCGCGGGCAAGGGATGGGCGCGTAGCATCACGTTCAACGCCCATTTGTCTGATCAGTTCCAACATTTTTTCCAAAGGAAAAACACATTTGCACTGGGCGTGTGCAACGGTTGCCAAATGTTTGCCGAATTGGCGGTGCTGATTCCTGGTGCCGACGCTTGGCCGCGCTTTACCGACAACCAAAGCGGCCGGTTTGAAGCACGATTGTCCCAAGTGGAAGTGCTCGATTCCCCGAGCTTGTTTTTCCAAGGCATGGCGGGTTGCCGTTTGCCGATCGCAGTGGCCCATGGTGAAGGGTTTGCAAACTTCAGCCACCGGGGCAACCCAGACAAGGTGTTGGCTGCCATGCGCTTTGTAGACCACCAGGGTCAAGCCACGGATGCCTACCCCTTCAACCCCAACGGCAGCCCTGGCGGACTGACCGCTGTGACCACAGCTGATGGGCGTTTCACGGCGATGATGCCTCACCCCGAACGGGTATTCAGACAATTGCAATTCAGTTGGACGGCCAGCAGCAGCTTTCAAAAATCGACGGATTTCAGCCCTTGGATGCGTATTTGGCGCAATGCCCGGCGTTGGGTAGACTGAGCCACATATCAAGCGTTTAGCCTTGGGGCCGATTAAACACACAAAGGAAGTCGTTTTATGAGCATCAACTTGAACATCACAAGAGACCGAGAGCTCACCGATCTGCTCTATCAAAGCTATTTGGAATTGACCCAATTGCAGGCGGACCTGACTGAATTGAACCAACTGCATGGCCAAACTGCCGTTGCTTTGATCGATCAACCGTTTGAGAAGCCACCAGAGCCAACTCAAACCAACAAGGTTTTGCAAAAAGCCATGTCAAAAAATGTAATGCTTCAAAGAAACCTGGTCCGGTTGATCAAATTGCTGACCCAAAACCACACAGATGCCAGCAGTTTGTTGAACGAATTTGAAAAAATTCGCACCTCTGAGCTTTTGCAAAGCAAGACCTTTGCTTTGGCGCATGTGATTGCCCCAGAAAAATCCGACAAGTAATTTGCCCATAAAAAAAGCCCTCGTCGTATCGGCGAGGGCTTTGCTTTTGAATAAACCTGTTATTCGATTTTGGCTTTTTCGCGCAGTGACTGTTGGTATTCAGCCAGTTTGTTGGATTGCAGTTGTTGCAGTATTTGAGGTTTGACTTCTTCCATTTTGGGGAGCTGCGCGTCTCTGATGTCATCAAGTCGGATGACGTGGAATCCAAACTGGCTCTTAACCGGCGCCTGGGTGACTTCACCTTTTTTCAGCGACACCATGGCAGTTGAAAACTCTTTGACAAAGCTGGATGCATTGGCCCAATCTAAATCGCCGCCCTTGGCACCTGAGCCCGGGTCTTTGGATTGTTTTTTGGCAATGTCTTCAAACTTACCGCCCTTTTTCAAGCTGGCAATGATGGCTTTGGCTTGGTCTTCTTTTTCAACCAATATGTGGCGGGATTTGTATTCTTTGCCGCCGTTCATTGAGGAAAATTTGTCGTACTCGGCTTTCACCTCGGCATCAGTCACCGGGTTTTTAGTTTGGAAGTCTGCAAACAATTCGCGAATCAAAATGCTTTGGCGGGCCAATTCCATTTGTGTTTTGTAGTCATCGGTGACATCCATGCCTTTGCTTTGGGCTTCTTGCAAAAACACTTCGCGGATGATGACTTCCTCGCGTAATTGCTGCTCCATTTCCGGGGTGACGGGACGGCCTGCACGCTCAAGCTGTGCCGCCAAAGCCTGAACACGCGCTTTGGGAACGGCCTTGCCATTGACGATGGCAATATTTTGTGCGTTTGCCGCGGTCACGCTGAGAACCAGTGTGGCCGTAAGCAAGACTGGCTTGAAAAAAGAGATATTCATGAATGGCTTTCTAGTAAACAAATAGGGCTGAGTGCACATTGAAACCAGTCAATGGTTCAGACAGGGGGCTCGACAATCTCAATGGCCAATGCATGAAGGCCTTGGTCAACAAATTGTTGCAACGCATCATACACAAGCCTATGGCGCGCTACCCGCGTCAAGCCTACAAAAGCCAAGGTGCCGATACGCACACGAAAGTGGGTGCCTTCGCCGGAGCCATCGGACCCGGCATGGCCGGCATGCTGATCGCTTTCGTCTTCGACCGCTAAATAAAAGGGGTCTAAATCGGATTGCAACTTGTTGGTCAATTGAAGGGAAGTGATGTTCATGTTTCGCCTGTATTTTTGGTGTCGGGCTTGGGCTCTGGTGCGTCGCCATCAGGTTTGACATGGCGGCTTAAATAAACGCCTTGGCCCAACACAAACAACAACATCAGTCCCATGCTGCCAAACAATTTGTAATTGACCCAAGTGTCGGTATCAAATTGGTAAGCCACCCATAGGTTCAAGCCGCCTTTGATCAGGAAAAAAACCGTCCAACTCCACAACAATTTTTGCCAAATGTCATCAGGCAATGCCAGTTGTGCAGACATCAATGATTTGATGAAGTTTTTCTTCATCAATAACTGGCCGCCGATCAAAATGCCGGCCATCAGCCAAAACAAAATCGTCGGCTTCCATTTGATGAACGTGTCGTTGTGGGTCAGCAATGTGGCGCCGCCAAACACCGTGATGATGCCCAGACTCACCCATTGCATGGTCTCGACTTTGTGATGTTTGAAATACAACCAGGCAATTTGCACCAAAGTTGCCACCATCGCCACAGCCGTGGCCACGTAAATGCCAGCCAATTTGAAGGCCACAAAAAACAAGGCAATTGGGAAAAAATCCATCAACAGTTTCATGACGAGCCTTCATCGGGAACAAACGACAGCGCTGCAGAATTCATGCAATAGCGCAAACCTGTGGGCGCAGGGCCATCAGGAAACACATGGCCCAAGTGGGCTTTGCAAACCGCGCAGACGGTTTCTGTGCGCAACATACCGTGGGCTCGGTCAACCCGTTCTTCTATGGTGGAAGGGTCTGCAGCTTGATAGAAACTGGGCCAACCGCAGCCTGCGTCAAATTTGGCGTCAGACCCAAACAACATACTGTCGCAGCAAATGCAGCGGTACTGTCCTTTAGCCCAATGCGCTTCATACCGGCCCGTGTAGGGGCGTTCGGTGGCTGCATGGCGTGTCACTTCGTAGGCCACAGGTTCTGCGTTTTTGGACGCCAAGTGTGCGCGCCATTCGGTACTGTTTTGAGGGAGTTTCATGAGGAACAACTGATAGAAATAGAGGAAGCCCAATCGGGAGGGAAAGCCGCCAGATGTTCGAACCGCGGGTGTTCGTCAAACGGCGACATAAGAACTTGGGTCAATTCGTCAACAAGCGTGAAGTTGCCTATTTTCGCCTGAACAATGGCTTGTTCACCCAAGTGGTTGCGCAACACATATTTGGGGTTGGTGCGCAGCATGATCGCTGCCGCTTGGTTGCTATCAAGCCCATTTATTCGCTGTAAGTAGCCGGGCAGCCAAGCCTGCCAGGAAGAACTGTCTATGAATAAATCTTTGACGGGCCCAAAGGCCAGGTCAGGACCTTCGTCCTGCAAATGCAGTACAGCATGGCTGATACGTCGCCAAAAAATAGTGAAGTCTGTTTTTTCCGCCGCCAATACTTTGAGCAAGGATTCAATCAACGCATGGTCCTCAGCAAGCACAGTATCCAGGCCCAGCTTTCTTGCAAATTCGCGATCGGCCATTTGCGGGTAAATTGATTTAAATGTTTCCAAGGCTTGTAGCGCCATGTCTTGGTCTTCAATCAATGGCAACAGCGCCTGGCCCAAACAAAATAAATTCCAGTAGGCCACTTGCGGCTGTCTGGCGTAGGCATAGCGACCTTGATGGTCTGAATGGTTGCAAATATGTGCGGGGTCAAACCCATCTAAAAATTGGAATGGGCCGTAATCAATCGTCAGACCCAGCAAACTCATGTTGTCGGTGTTCATGACACCATGACAAAAACCGACCGCTTGCCATTGCGCCAACAAGCAAGCCGTTCTTTTTGTGATTTCAGCCAGTAATGCGGTGTAACGGGTGGCACCCGGGTCAAGCTGCAGCAGTTCTGTGAACTGGGTTTGAATCAAAAAATCGACCAAGGTTTTCAATGGATCAGTTTGCCCATTGGCGGCGAAATGCTGCAAATGGCCAAAGCGTAAAAAGCTCGGGGCCACCCTTGTGACCACCGCGGCTGTCTCGATTTCTTCACGCAACACGCGATCAGGAGAACCCACCAACGCCAAAGCGCGTGTGGTGGGAATACCTAAGCCATGCATGGCTTCACTGCATAAATATTCACGAATACTAGAGCGCAGCACGGCTCGGCCATCGCCCATTCGTGAATAAGGTGTTTTGCCCGCGCCCTTGAGTTGTATTTCTTGTGCGCCGGATGGGGTGTCAATCACCCCCAAGGACAAAGCGCGACCGTCGCCTAATTGCCCCGCCCACACACCAAATTGGTGCCCGCTGTACACGCTGGCACAAGGTTGGCTGTTGGGTTCCACCGAGTTACCAGCCAATACAGACAACAAATCGTCATCAAACGCACCCTCTGACCAACCCAATTGGCGGGCCAACGAAAAATTTTTGGCCACCCAGTGCACATGGGTCAACGGGGTGGGAGTGACGGGGGAATAAAAGCCAGTCCCCAATGCGTCAAACGGGTGTCGCCAATCCCTGTTAATCGGGTGTTTTACGGATTGCTGCATGGGGCAATTGTGCACAATACGCCAAACAACGCGCACAGCAGTGCCATTTAAAGGAGACTCCCATGCTGGGATTGATGCAACAACAGACCTTGTTGATATCGGACATGATTGAATTCGCCGCAAAGCACCATGGCGACACCGAGGTCGTGTCAAGGCGTGTGGAAGGCGACATTCACCGCAGCGATTGGGCCACCATCGCCGCTCGTTCTCGTCAAGTGGCCAACGGTTTGGACCAATGGAAGATTCCACAAGGCGAACGCGTCGCCACCTTGGCATGGAACGGTTACCGTCACCTTGAACTGTATTTCGGCGTCAGTGGCAGCGGACGCGTTTTGCATACGCTCAATCCCCGATTGCACCCAGAGCAAATCACATGGATCGCGAACCACGCTGAAGATACCGTGCTGTGCTTTGACATGAGCTTTTTACCCGTTGTGCAAAAAATTCACCAAGACTGCACAACGATCAAGCATTGGGTGGCACTGTGTGATGCCGACAAATTACCGGCTGACAGCGGCATCCCCCATTTGGTCAGCTATGAAAGTTGGATGGGGCAACAAGCAGCAACTTACGCTTGGCCCGCGCTGGATGAAAACACCGCCTCATGCATGTGCTACACCAGTGGCACCACGGGCAACCCCAAAGCAGCGCTCTACAGCCACCGTTCCACTTTGCTGCATGCCTATGCCTGCGCACTGCCAGATGTGATGTGCTTATCCGCACGCGACAGCATTTTGCCGGTGGTGCCCATGTTCCATGTCAACGCTTGGGGCATCCCTTACAGCGCAGCCATGGTGGGTGCGAAATTGGTGTTCCCCGGGCCTGCGTTGGACGGCAAATCTGTGTATGAATTGCTGGAAACCGAAAAAGTCACCTTGGCCGCCGGCGTGCCTACTGTCTGGCAAATGCTGCTGGCGCATTTAAAAGCTGGCAATCTCCGTTTTCATCACCTGACCCGTACGGTCATTGGGGGTTCTGCCTGCCCGCCCGCCATGATTCAGGCATTCAACGATGACTACGGCGTCGAAGTACTGCATGCATGGGGCATGACCGAACTCAGCCCATTGGGGACACTTTGCACGCTGAAAAACAAGCATTTAGACCTGCCGCCTGAAGACAAAATGAAGATTCGT
>CAMDSU010000028.1 GCA_945907335.1 Bordetella parapertussis
CTCACACTTGCGAAAGGCCCTTAGGGGCCTTTTTTCATGGCGATTGCATCGGAACGATTTTGACCTTGACGCGGCCCTTCAATTGCAACACTTGGCTGACATTGTCCGCATGCAAACTGTCCGCAAAGAAACGGTCTTCTCCGCGAATGATGCTGACAGGCAAATGGGTGACCAAGGTGTCGGTGTCTGCATAAAAGTGTAAGAAGTCGCTGTTGATTTGCTCGGTTTTTGAAACTGAGTTCTTGTCATCACGCTTGAGCATGGCGCTGCCCATCAGTTGCACCTGTGAGCCGTCTTCATTGGTCAATGCTTGTTTGGCGGTGGCCGTGGTTAAGCGCTTGTCCGAAAAAACCCAGACGTCGGGCGACTGCACCAAGGTGTTCAAGGTGTCTTGGAAATGTTGTGCCTTCTCGCCCTTCATGGCCGACAAAATTTTGCCGTTGATGTCGTAACTTCTTAATGTAAAGCGAGTGAATTCATAGTCTGGGGTGTGTGAAAGTGGTAGCTGCGCCTCTGGTGGCGGGCTGGTCGGCGCATTGCGCACCAACCATATCGATAACAACAGCAGCAAGCTCAACATGAACAATGGCATATAGGCTAGGGCAATGTCCCACAGCTGATACATGCGCCTTCCCAAGTGGATGGTGCTGGCAGGCTGTGGACGCGGCAGGCTGTTCATGGCGCCACTGTTTTTAGCATTCGCTCATAAACACCCAGAGCATGCAGCAACAAGTCACACGCTTCTCTGACTGCGCCTGCGCCAGCCGCTGCGGTGCACACATGGTTTACTCTGGACAAGACTTCCACATGCGCTTGCGGCGGAGCCATCGACAAGGCCGCTGGCAAGAGCATAGGCAAGTCGGGCCAGTCGTCACCCATGGCCGCTGTTTGTGACCAGCTCAGCCCCATGTCTTGTAAACAAGTTTGCGCCACCTTCCATTTATCTTCGACGCCAAAGTAAGCCGTGTGCAAACCCAACTCGTTCAAGCGTTTTTTCAGTGCCAAGCTGTCGCGGCCCGTGATGATCACCGGTTGTACGCCTGCGGTTTGAAGCATTTTCAAACCATGGCCATCCAATGTGTGAAAGCGTTTGAATGTTTCTCCTTCACTGCTTATAAATAAGCCGCCGTCGGTCAATACCCCGTCCACATCCAAAAAAAACACTTTGACGTGTTGTGCGCGTATTAGCAGTGAGTCGTTGAATCGTTGATCGGTGTGCATGGTCAGATCACTTTGGCGCGCATCAAATCGTTGCTGTTCACAACACCACACAACTGTTGCTGTGCATTCACCACCAACACACTGGTGATGCGTTTTTGTTCCATCAGGTCGGCGGCTTCTGCGGCCAGCGCGGTGTCTGCCAGCGTGGTTGGGTTGGGGTGCATCACATTTGCCGCACGCAGCTCGCGTAAATCAATCCCTTTTTCGACTAAGCGACGCAAATCACCATCTGTGAATATGCCCAACACGTGCCGATGTGCATCCACCACGGCGGTGGCCCCCAGGCCTTTTTGCGACATTTCGCGCATCAACTGCGTCAAGCCCGCATCTGCAGTCACCATGGGGATGTTGTCGCCGGTTCGCATCACATCATTCAAGTGGGTCAGCAGCCTTCTGCCCAAACTGCCTCCGGGATGCGAGCGGGCAAAATCATCGGGTTTGAATCCTCTGGCATCCAGCACCGCCACAGCAAGCGCATCTCCCAAGGCCAACTGCGCGGTAGTGCTGGCCGTGGGTGCCAAATTCATGGGGCAGGCTTCTTTTTCAACGCTACTGTCCAACACACAACTTGCATATTGGGCCAGGGTGGATTGCGAATTGCCGGTGATGGCCACAAGCATCACCCCTTGGCGTTTGATCAATGGCAGTATGGCCGACAACTCTTCGCTTTCGCCGCTGTTGGACAAGGCAATGACCAAATCGTCGCGCATGACCATGCCTAAATCGCCATGGCTGGCTTCGGCGGGATGGACAAAAAAAGCTGGGGTTCCGGTGGAGGCAAAGGTGGCCGCCATTTTGCGTCCAATATGACCGCTTTTGCCCATGCCCATGACCACGACGCGACCCTTTACCGAAAGAATTGCTTGCACTGCTTGTACAAACGTTTCGCCCAGATTTTCTCGCACGCCTTCGATCGCTTGCGCTTCAATGGTCAAGGTTTGCCTGGCCAGCGCAAGAATATGGGAGGTTTGTTCAGACTGTTTTGCCGTCATGGTTTGTCTATTATGCGTTGCGTCAGACGCGCTTTTGCTGTTCATTTGCCAATGCAAAATCGGCTGAATATTTCACCCAGCAAATCGTCAGGTGTGAATTTACCCGTGAGTGCCGACAGGGCTTGGTGAGCCAGACGGCATTCCTCGGCCAACACATCTAATGCGGGGGCTGTGTGGCTGAGCAATACCAAGGCTTGGGCCAGGTGCTCCATGGTGAGTCCAAGCGCTTCTATATGGCGGGTACGGGCAGTGAACACGCCTTCATTCAGACCGGCTTGCCAACCTGCGAGTAACAGCAGTTGTTCGCGCAACGCCGACATGCCGGCTCCGGTTATTGCAGAAATACAAAGCCCGCTCTGCGGTGCATTTTCAACCGTGTCGATTTTGTTGTGTACGGTCAGCAACACCGTATGCGCTGTGCGCGTGCGTTCGATTTTTTCGTGCAAGCGCTTTTGTGCTTCGGTGTAGTGCACATCTTGACGGCGACCCAAATCGTCGAGCAGCACCACCAGATCTGCTTGTTGTATCTGTGACCATGCGCGTGTCATGCCAATGCGTTCGACCTCGTCGGCGTCAGCCTCGTCTCGCAAACCTGCGGTGTCCAGCACATGGATGGGCACACCTTCTATATGTATGGTTTGCGTCAATACATCGCGCGTGGTTCCAGCAACTGGCGTCACAATGGCCACGTCTTCGCCTGCCAATGCATTGAGCAGCGAGCTTTTTCCTGCGTTGGGCTGTCCTGCAATCACCAGTTTGAAACCATCGCGCAACAAGCGCCCTTGCTGTGCCTGCGCCAGCAAATCGGACAGCTTGTCTTGCAAGTTCTGCAGCTGTTGCTGAACTTGCATTTGCTCAATGAAGTCCAAATCTTCTTCTGGAAAATCCAAACATGCTTCGATTTGCATACGAGCATGGACCAAGGCCTGCGCGATGTCGTCTACGCGTCTGGAGAACTCTCCCTCAAGCGAGCGGCCCGCACTGCGAACCGCAGCCTGGGTGTGTGCATCGATCAAATCAGCCACGGCTTCAGCTTGGGCCAGATCGAGTTTGTGGTTTAAAAACGCACGCTCGGTGAATTCACCCGGCCGAGCCATGCGCAAATTTGGCAGCAGTCCATGATGGGTGGCATCTGTTTGTTTGGCCAGCCACAAGCAATGCGACACCAGCATGCTCAACACAACGGCGCCGCCGTGGCCTTGCAGCTCCAACACGTCTTCCCCGGTATAACTGTGAGGCGAGGGGAAAAAAACCGCGAGCACTTGGTCGATGGTGTCGCCTTGCGCATCCCGAATGCTGACCAAGTGAGACTGGCGCGGTTGCATGTCGTGCTTGACCAGCTGTTGGATCAACGGCCAAAGTTGTTTGCCGCTTAATCGAACCACGCCCACCGCGCCGCGGCCAGGCGGGGTGGCAATCGCAATGATGGGGTCGTCGCGTTCAGACAGCATGACGAAACACCCGAGGCATGCCGTGTCGGGTCAGTGTGTGATGCCAAGTTGTTTGTTGATCATCCACTGCTGGGCGATCGACAAAATATTGTTGGATAACCAGTACAACACCAAGCCCGCAGGGAAAAAGAAAAACATCACACTGAAAGCCAGTGGCATGAACCACATCAACTTGGCTTGCATGGGGTCGGGTGGTGTCGGATTCAGCCACGTCTGAACCAATGAGGTAGCCGTCATCAACAAAGGCAGAATGAACCAAGGATCCGGTGCAGCCAGGTCATGCACCCAACCCACCCATGGCGCATTGCGCATTTCTACCGACGACAACAACACCCAATACAAAGCAATGAAAAATGGCATTTGCACAAGAATCGGCAAACAGCCCCCCAGAGGGTTGACCTTTTCTTCACGGTAAATCCGCATCATCTCCGTTTGCATTTGTTGCGGGTTGTCTTTCAACCGTTCGCGCATTTCCATGATTTTTGGATTGATGGCTTTCATCTTTCCCATGCTTTTGTATGCCTGAGAGTTGAGCCAGTAAAAAGCAATTTTCAACACCACGACCAAGGCCACAATGGCCCAGCCCCAGTTACCAATCACGCGGTTCAATTCATACAGCAACCAATACAAGGGCTTAGACAAAATGGTTAGAAAACCATAGTCCTTGAGCAATTCAAGGCCGGGGTAAATGGCTTCCAGCGTCTTTTCTTCTTGTGGTCCCACAAACAATCGTGCAGTTTGTGACATGCGCGAGCCGGGCGCCAGCACTGGCAAAGGGGCAACCATGCCCACCGAATACAAATTGGTATCTATCTTGCGAGCGAATAACTCGCGTTGTTGAGTGTCATCCAGCAACCACGCAGAAGCAAAGTAATGCTGCACCATGGCGACATAGCCTTGTTGGCTTTGTTTTTCAAAGTCAGCTTTGTTTTTTTCGATGTCGCTGAATTCAATTTTTTGGTATTTTTTGGCGGTAGTGAATACAGCCGGTCCAGTGAATGTGGAATAAAACGCGGATTCGCCTTCGGGTTTGTTGCCATCTCGGACCAATTGCACATACAACTGCGGCGAGATGCTGGCCCCAGACATATTCACAATGTCATGCTTGACTTCAATCGCATAGCTACTGCGCGTGAGCACATAGGTTTTGACAAGCTTGACTTCACCGACAGGTTCAGATTCAAAGGTGATTTGTAATTCCTTGTCGCCCTCTTTGAGTACGGTGCCGCCGCTGAACTGCATAGGTGTTTTATGGGTTGGCCATGCTGGGCCGGTTGTCGCACCGATCAACCCTGATTGCGCTAAATACACGCGCTCTTTGCTGTCGTCCATCAGCAGCATATTGCTGCCTTCGCGATGCACGTCTTTGTGCTTTAAGAGTTCGGCCCTGACCAAGCTGCCTCCCTCTGTGCTGAACTGCAACTTGAGCACATCGGTTTCTACATCGATGCGTTTGGCGCTTGTGTCTGTGGCGGTTTGTGTGCCGCCAACTTGTGGCAAATTCGTGACCGCGTTAGCTGCAGGCGCCGGGGTTGCAGCAACGGGTGCAGTGTTCGTTGCGGATGTTGTTTGCGCTGGTTGCGGGAAAAAGGTAGGAACTTTGCCTTGGCTGATTTGCCATTGGTCCCACAGCATGACCAAAGAAAAACCAAAAACAACCCAGAGAATAGTGCGGCGAATGTCGTTCATGGTGTTTGAGACTCAGAAGAAGAAGAGGAAGAAGTACGCTGGCGGGGCAACACAGCCGGGGTCAACAACACAGGCTCAAGCGGCACAGGGTCGTGGCCACCTTGGCACCACGGGTGACAACGTGCGATTCGCTTAAGCGTCAAGTAACTGCCTGCGGCGGCACCATGCATGGCCAAGGCTTGCAATCCATAGGCAGAGCATGTGGGCGTAAAGCGGCATGAAGTGCCCAACCAAGGACTCAACAGCAAGCGATAGGCTTTGATCAGCCCGATCAAAAAACGTCTCATGTTGTGTTTTGTGCCTTGTCAAACAATAGCTGCAGCTCTGTTCGCACCGCAGACTTCAACGCCACTGAAGAGGCGCTGGTAAATACGGATATATCAAAGGTTTTTCGCAGTCTGATCACGCGGTCACTGGCCGGTTGCGGCCATTGGCAGAAGGCGGCCAGTGCATAGATTTGACGTCTGATGGCGTTGCGCGTCACTGCACGCTTGGCCCACCTTTTGGGAACCACTGCACCGATGCGGTTGTGTTCGCTTGGTGTTTTGATATGTAACGCAAAGTGCGGGGTACTGGCATGAACGCCGGCATCCATGACCGCGTCAAAATCTGTTTTCTGGGTAATACGAATCACACCCATAGAAACAGCATGTTTGGTCTGCGGAGCAAAACCGCTCAGACGGCCAACCGTTTGCGGCCTTTGGCGCGTCTTGCGTTGATGATGGCACGCCCGCCGCGTGTTTTCATTCGTACCAAAAAGCCGTGGGTACGTGCGCGGCGCGTTTTTGAAGGTTGGTATGTGCGTTTCATGGTCTGTCTCTCAAGTTCAAAGTCTCAGGGTCAAAGGTAAACCGTGCATTATCTCTGTTTTTCAGCCGTCCCCAGCGAAAATATGCTTTAGTTGTGAGGCTTTGACAAAGAAATCGCTTGTCTTGATTGAAAAAACCATGTTTCTGTGGATAAATTTTTGATAAAGTACGTCGCATGCGTTTATTCTCCCTTTCTATCCACAGTTTGCCCTGCTTGAGTTTGTGCGCATGAACCAGTCGGTCGTCCCTGCCGATTCCAATGACGCTGGACAAGCTTTGTGGCAGTCTTGTATCGATTTACTGGCCCAAGAATTGCCAGAACAGCAATTCAACACATGGATCAAGCCGCTGCAGGCCTCGGTATCAGAGGATTTTTCCAAATTAACCCTGGTGGTGGTCAACCGCTTCAAGCTTGATTGGATCCGTGCGCAATATGCCGCGCGTATCGGCGCTTTGTTGAGTCAGTTGTACGGGCAACCGATTCAACTTGACTTCGCTTTAACAGCCAAAGCCCCGGCCAGCAAAACTTTATCCGCCAGAGCACCGGTAGATGCAGAAGATTTCAACAGTGCCTTGGCTTCCGCGCCCTCCGACACCACACTAAATGTCTTCAAAAACAGGCTCAATAGCAGCTTGTGTTTTGACAGCTTGATCGAGGGCACAGCCAATCGCATGGCGCGGGCTGCTGCCATGCACGTCGCAAATGTGCCGGGGCAGTTGTACAACCCGCTTTTCATCTATGGCGGGGTCGGGCTTGGCAAAACCCATTTGATGCATGCGGTCGGCAACCAATTGCTACAAAATAAACCGGACGCCAAAGTCCTTTACATCCATGCCGAACAATTTGTTTCTGACGTGGTCAAAGCCTATCAGCGCAAAACCTTTGACGAGTTCAAGCAGCATTACCACTCGCTGGATTTGCTGTTGATTGACGACGTACAGTTTTTTGCCAACAAAGACCGCACGCAAGAAGAATTTTTCAACGCTTTTGAAGCATTGCTGGCGAAAAAATCACACATTGTGATGACCAGCGACACTTATCCCAAAGGTCTGGCGGATATCCACGAACGTTTGGTTTCTCGGTTTGATTCCGGGTTAACGGTGGCCATTGAGCCGCCAGAGCTTGAAATGCGCGTGGCCATATTGATCAACAAATCACGTTCTGAAGGTGCTGAAATGCCTGAAGAGGTGGCGTTTTTTGTGGCTAAAAATGTGCGCTCAAACGTGCGGGAATTAGAAGGCGCATTGCGTAAAATCTTGGCCTATTCGCGCTTTAACCAGAAAGACGTGTCGATTCAACTCGCACGCGATGCCTTGCGTGACCTGTTGTCTATTCAAAACCGTCAGATTTCCGTGGAAAACATTCAAAAAACAGTGGCAGACTATTACAAAATCAAGGTCGCTGACATGTACTCCAAAAAGCGGCCCGCTTCGATCGCTCGGCCGCGTCAAATTGCTATGTACCTGGCCAAAGAATTGACACAAAAAAGTCTGCCTGAAATCGGAGAATTGTTTGGTGGCCGTGACCACACCACGGTTTTGCATGCCGTGCGCAAAATTTCTGCCGAACGCCAAACAGTCAGTGAACTGAACCAGCAATTGCATGTGCTCGAACAAACCCTCAAAGGCTGAACCATGACACTCACATTGCCAAACACTGTGGATAATTTTTTAACAACTACTGGGTTATCCACAGGCCGAGCGCTTTTTGCAAAGTTGTTCATCTCCAGCATGTGGTTTCCGCGCCGCTTTCAAACAGTGTTTGGCAGTGCCCAAGTGCTTGATATAAAAGTGGAAAATAGGCTTGTCCACACAAACTGGCCTTGCTTATCTACTACTGCTATTGATTTATAAAGAATTTAAGAAGAGGATGACATGATTGTCTTGAAAGCCACCCAAGCGCAAATCGTTGCTTCGTTGCAATCGGTTGCAGGTATTGTTGAACGTCGTCATACCTTGCCGATATTGGCGAATGTGATGCTCAAGAAAACCGGCGACTCGGTTGAACTGACCACCAGTGATCTAGAAATTCAAATCCGAACTGACGCTGCACTGGGTGGTGACAGCGGCAATTTCAGCACCACAGTGGGTGCCCGTAAATTGATGGATATCTTGCGATCCATGCCTGCTGACCAAACCGTCACGCTGGAAAGTAACCAAAACAAGTTGTTGCTCAAAAGCGGAAAGAGCCGCTTCACGCTGCAAACACTTCCCGCTGAAGACTTTCCGCTGGTTCAAGAGGCAGCCAATTTTGGGCCTGTGTTCAGCGTGCCACAACAAACCTTGAAGGCACTGTTGCAGCAAGTGTCTTTTTCCATGGCCGTGCACGATATACGTTACTACCTCAACGGTATTTTGTTTGTCGCTGAAGGCAAGCAACTCAGCTTGGTGGCCACGGACGGCCACCGCTTGGCATACACATCGGCAACACTGGCGGTCGATGTGCCCAAACAAGAAGTGATATTGCCGCGTAAAACGGTGCTCGAATTGTTGCGCTTGCTGAGCGACAAGGAAGGCGACATTGAGATGCAATTCGCCACCAACCAAGCGCGGTTTCGCTTTGATGGCAAAGAATTTGTGACGAAATTGGTTGAAGGTAAGTTTCCTGATTACAACCGGGTGATTCCAAAGAACCACAAATACAGCATTACGGTTGGCAAAGCTGCGCTCTTGACCATGTTGCAGCGCACGGCCATTTTGACCAGTGACAAATTCAAAGGCGTGCGCATCAACTTAGAAGCAGGTGTTCTTCGCGTTGCCTCTAGCAATGCCGAACAAGAAGAAGCTGTCGATGAAATGGAAGTGGATTTCAGCGGTGAGTCGATTGAAATTGGGTTTAACGTGTCTTATTTGATCGATGTTCTGGTCAACATGGAGCAAGACATGGTCCGCATGGATTTGGCTGATTCCAACAGTTCGGTATTGGTCACGATTCCAGACAATACCTTCTTTAAATACGTTGTGATGCCGATGCGCATTTAACTTTTTCTCACTTGGGTTTACCTGTGCCTTCGGGTGCGTATTGAATTGATTTATGACAACCAACGACACGGATAGCAACGACCATTCGCAAGCTGTGCCCACACCTGCTGATCAGGCGTATGGCGAAAGTTCCATTCAAATTCTTGAGGGCTTAGAAGCGGTTCGCAAGCGCCCAGGTATGTACATCGGCGACACGTCGGATGGTACGGGTCTTCATCACCTGGTGTTCGAAGTGGTCGACAACTCGATCGATGAAGCCTTGGCTGGCCATTGCGACGATATCGTGGTCACCATCCATTCTGACAACTCCATCAGCGTGACAGATAACGGCAGGGGCATTCCTACCGGCGTCAAAATGGACGACAAGCATGAACCCAAGCGCAGTGCAGCCGAAATCGCTTTGACCGAATTGCACGCTGGTGGCAAATTCAATCAAAACAGCTACAAGGTGTCAGGAGGTTTGCACGGTGTGGGTGTGTCTTGTGTCAACGCTTTGTCGAAATGGCTGCGGCTGGTGGTGCGCCGTGACGGACAGGTCTACAACCTAGAGTTTGCCAAAGGGTTTGTGCAAAACCGTTTGCTCGAAACGGTGGATGGGTTTGAAGTTTCTCCGATGCGCGTCACAGGGGCTACTGATAAACGTGGCACGGAAGTGCATTTTTTGCCAGACACCGACATCTTTACGCAAAACCACGATTTTCATTACGAAATTTTAAGCAAGCGTTTGCGCGAACTCAGTTATTTGAACAATGGCGTGCGTATTCGTTTGATCGATGAGCGCACCGGTAAATCAGACGACTATTCGGGTGCGGGCGGTGTCAAGGGCTTTGTAGAGTTCATTAACGCGGGCAAAAAAATTCTGCACCCCAATGCATTCCACGCAGAAGGTGAGCGCCCTGCCGAGACCTATGGCGGCATTCCTGGCACCCACATTGGCGTTGAAGTAGCCATGCAATGGAATGATGGCTATAACGAGAGCGTACTTTGTTTCACCAACAATATTCCTCAGCGCGACGGTGGCACGCACCTCACGGGTTTGCGTGCGGCGATGACCCGTGTGATCAACAAATACATTGAAGAACATGAGTTTGCAAAAAAAGCCAAGGTTGAGGTAACTGGCGACGACATGCGCGAAGGACTGTGTTGCGTGTTGTCGGTGAAAGTCCCCGAGCCAAAATTCAGCAGCCAGACCAAAGACAAATTGGTGTCCAGCGAAGTGCGTGCGCCGGTTGAAGACATTGTGGGCAAGGTGCTTGGTGATTATTTGCAAGAGCGGCCTAACGACGCCAAGATCATTTGCGGCAAGATCATTGATGCGGCCAGGGCGCGTGAAGCGGCGCGCAAAGCCCGTGAAATGACGCGTCGCAAAGGCGTGCTGGATGGCATGGGCTTGCCCGGCAAATTAGCCGATTGCCAAGAAAAAGACCCGGCCTTGTGCGAAATCTATATCGTCGAGGGCGACTCCGCCGGCGGCTCGGCCAAGCAAGGGCGCGACAGAAAGTTCCAAGCCATATTGCCATTGCGCGGCAAAATTTTGAACGTTGAAAAAGCGCGGTATGACAAGCTATTAACCAGCAACGAAATTCTCACGCTGATCACCGCACTTGGTACGGGTATTGGCAAGGTCAGCGAGGATTCCGGCAAATCAGGCACGGACGACTTCAACATTGACAAACTGCGTTATCACCGCATCATCATCATGACCGATGCCGATGTCGACGGCGCGCACATCCGTACCTTGTTGCTCACTTTCTTCTATCGTCAAATGCCCGAATTGGTAGAGCGTGGGCACATTTATATCGCGCAACCGCCTTTGTACAAAGTCAAGGTTGGCAAAGAAGAGCAATACATCAAAGACCAACCCGCCTTGGATGCTTTTTTGATGCGTATCGCATTGAAGGATGCCAGTTTGTACACAGGTGGGGCCAATCCGCAAACATTGACCGGCGACACACTGGCTGAGTTGGCGCGTAAACACCAGTTGGCCGAAGCCGTGATCAATCGCTTGAGCAGCATCATGGATGCCGAGGCCTTGCGCGCCATGGCCGATGGCGTGTCTTTGAATTTGGACAGCCTCGAGGAAGCCCACTTGTCAGCGTCCAGCTTGCAAGCAAAGCTCAGAGAGTTAGGCAGTGGCTCGGAGGTTGCTGCCGAGTTTGACATACGCACTGACAAGCCGGTGTTGCGCATCAGTCGGCATCACCATGGCAACGTGAGAAGCAGTGTCATCACGCAAGACTTTGTGCACGGTGCTGACTATGCGGCCTTGTCTGAGGCCGCTTCAACTTTTCGCGACTTGTTGGGCGAAGGGGCGCGGGTCGAGCGCGGCGAAGGCGAACGCCGCAAAGAAGACAAAGCGTCTGATTTCAGACAAGCTATGCGTTGGTTGATTGCACAAGCTGAACATGCGACAGCGCGTCAACGTTACAAAGGCTTGGGCGAGATGAACCCAGAGCAGTTGTGGGAAACCACCATGGACCCGGCCGTGCGCCGCTTGTTGCGTGTGCAAATCGATGACGCGATTGAGGCCGATCGGGTGTTCACTATGCTGATGGGCGACGAAGTTGAGCCGCGCCGCTTATTCATTGAGGGCAATGCTTTGCGAGCTGCCAACATCGATGTGTAGTGCTGGGGTCATTCTTGTCTTTGTGGTGAAGCAATAGTTACCCCTTCAACGCCGTGGTGTTTGATGGATGCAGCCAGTGCGCCATCCCTGATGTAACTGTTTAAAAAAGCTTGCAGCTGAGTCAGTGCCGCATTGCCTTGGTCTCTGTGTATCACCAAGGCTTGTTGTATTTGCATGAATGGCTCTTGCAATAAACGCAGGTCCTTGTATGGTTTCATGTCGTTTTCTAGCTGTTGTTTGACGCCGGCAGCTACATCAGCTTTTTCTCTGATAAAGCAGTCGACCACCTCTTTTGAAGACGGGGCTTTGATAAGTTTCGCGGCTTTTAAGTGTCGGCTCAGGTAAAGGTCGTAAGCGCTTCCCAAACCGACGACCACACGGTGTGATGCACCATCAATTTGCTGGTTATCAATGATTGAGCTATTTGCTTTGACCAGATAACAACCGTCTATGTTCAGGTAAGGCCGCGTGAATTGCAGATGTTCGGCGCGACCAGGGTCGACGGCTAAAAACCCCAGGTCGGCTTCTTTGTTTTCCAGCATTGTCACGGCTTCACGTGCGTTTTGAACGATGAGAAATTTGCTATCGCAATGGCTTTGTCGGCACCATTCGCGGGCAATGTCTACAGAAATGCCTTTGGCGCCACTTGTGCCGAGAGGTGACGCGAGCAATGCATTGCCTAGGTTGATGACGATACGGCACGGAATTTTTGCGGTGGTTGGCATGCAGGTTGTTTGGCGATGTTGAACTGTCTTGTGTCGGCTGGTTTTGTGTAGCGCACCGATCTAAAATGCATTATTTACCGAGGTAAACACATGCTTTATCCGCAGCATTTTGATGTGATCGTTGTGGGCGGCGGGCATGCTGGCACTGAGGCTGCGCTGGCAAGTGCCCGCATGGGATGCCAAACGCTGCTGCTCACCCACAATATCGAAACCTTGGGCCAGATGAGTTGCAACCCGTCCATTGGTGGTATCGGCAAAGGCCACTTGGTCAAAGAGGTAGATGCATTGGGCGGGGCCATGGCCTTGGCTACTGATGTTGCAGGCATCCAATTTCGTATTCTCAATCGATCCAAAGGGCCTGCTGTGCGCGCCACGCGTGCACAGGCAGACCGGTTGCTTTACAAAGCAGCGATTCGGCACCGTCTTGAAAACCAAGCCAACTTGTGGTTGTTCCAACAATCGGTCGAAGATTTGATGATGGAAGGCTCAAGAATTACTGGGGTTATGACGCAAGTGGGTATTCGCTTTTCTGCCAGAACTGTGGTGCTGACGGCAGGTACTTTCTTGGATGGAAAAATCCACGTGGGTTTGCAAAACCACTCTGCTGGCAGAGCGGGCGATCCGCCGGCGCTGCGTTTGTCGACCCGGCTTAAAGAATTGAAGCTAGCACAGGGCCGTTTGAAAACCGGAACCCCGCCTCGCCTGGATGGCCGAACCATTGATTTCGACCGTTGCAAACTTCAACCGGGCGACGGCATGCCGGGGGGTGAATCAGCGCACATGCCGGTGTTCAGTTTCATGGGTACACGCGACATGCATCCGGCGCAGATGGCTTGCTGGATCACGCATACCAACGAAAAAACCCACGACATCATTCGCAGTGGTTTTGACCGCAGTCCGATGTTCACCGGAAAAATTGAAGGGGTGGGGCCGCGCTACTGCCCAAGTGTCGAAGACAAAGTCAACCGCTTTGCCGACAAAACCAGCCATCAGATTTTTCTAGAACCAGAAGGGCTGACCACGCACGAGTATTACCCCAATGGCATTTCTACCAGCTTGCCGTTTGATGTCCAGTATGAGTTGGTGCGCTCAATGGCCGGGCTTGAAAACGCACATATTTTGCGCCCTGGTTATGCGATCGAATACGATTATTTTGACCCGCGTGAACTCAAGCCCAGCTTTGAAACAAAACAGATTGACGGTTTATTCTTTGCCGGACAAATCAATGGAACCACGGGCTATGAAGAAGCAGCCGCCCAAGGTTTGTATGCGGGCGTGAATGCGGCTTTGCAATGCCGAGAACAAGCCGCGTGGACGCCTGGCCGCGACCAAGCTTATCTGGGTGTGTTGGTGGATGATTTGGTCACGCAAGGCGTGCTTGAACCTTACCGCATGTTCACCAGCCGCGCCGAATTCAGGCTGCAACTGCGTGAAGACAATGCGGATG
>CAMDSU010000029.1 GCA_945907335.1 Bordetella parapertussis
GCGGGTTTCTTCAATTCACCCGAGGCGATCAGGGCTTTCACGTCTTTGGCGCCACCCACCAACACTTGGTTGACAAACACCATAGGAAATGTGGGCCAGCCGGTCCACATCTTCAAGGCATTGCGGCGACGCCATTGGCTGAGGTAGCTGCCGTATTCCAAGTAATGCACCTCAAAACCTGCATCGGCCAAGGCTTTGCGCGCTTTGGTAACCATGGGGTTTTGCGCCATGCCAACCACCACCACCGCGTGTTGCTGCACCGCTTGTTGCACTTCAGTGACGATATCTTGCTGGTGCTGGGCGATGGTGTCGCGACTGGCGGGGTGTATGTGGTCGGTGGCGAGGACGGGGCGGTTCATGGGGGTGTGGGAAAAGTGGGGGTGAGGGGAGTCTACGCGTTACTTATGACCGCTATTGGCACAGCAATTGCTGATACACATCTCTGATAAACGACATAAGCCAACGAGAGACCAAGTGACCATCCCACCGCCGCCGCTATGCCAGACTTGCAATTACCTGATGCCTTCTGAGTCATCCAAGACTGGTTTGCGCTGCGGCTTTGATTACTTCAAAGCTTCAGAAATCGCGCGCAAATTCAAATTGATGTCGCACTTTCCCGAGGTTAAAACGAACAACGCGTGTGAAAAGTGGGACCCAAAATAGTGCTTGGCTAAAACAAAGCACTTTATTGGTGCTCGCCAAACCACTAGCCTGTCAAAGCACTTTCGGGTTTAGCGGCTGCGCTTCTTTGCGTTCGCTGTACCTGTCCACCAAATAGTCAGACACCGAACGCGTCAGCAAGGTGAACTTCACCAGTTCTTCCATCACATCTACCACGCGGTCGTAATATGCCGACGGCTTCATGCGGCCGTTGTCTTCAAACTCTTTGTAAGCCATGGCCACAGACGATTGGTTGGGGATGGTGATCATGCGCATCCAGCGTCCGAGCACGCGCATTTGATTGACCGCATTGAACGATTGCGATCCGCCGCTGACTTGCATTACTGCCAAGGTTTTGCCTTGCGTCGGTCGCACCGCGCCCAGCGCCAAAGGTATCCAATCGATTTGCGTTTTCATGATGCCGGTCATCGCGCCGTGCCGCTCGGGTGAGCTCCACACCATGCCTTCGCTCCAAGCACACAGCTCGCGCAGCTCCACCACTTTGGGGTGGGTGTCGGGCGCATCGTCAGGCAAGGGCAAACCACTGGGGTTGAAGAAACGTGTTTCGCAGCCCATGGTTTGCAACAAGCGTGCAGCTTCTTCAGCGAGCAAGCGACTGAACGAACGCTCGCGCAGTGAACCGTAGAGCAACAAAATTTTGGGCGCATGCATCATCGTTGTCGCAGCCTGCAATTTCTGCATGCTGGGGATGTCCAGCAACTCGGTTTGCAATTGGGGTAAATCGTGTTCGTTCATCGAATGGTTTTGAAATGAATGACTGCTAAATGTTGCAGCGTTTGTTGGGTCATGTTAACCACCTATCATTGCAAGCAACATGCCTACTTTAGACACCGCTTTAATTTACCTTTTGTTTGCCGTCATCGGTGTGGTCGGTTGTCGTTTGCTGCATTTGCCTGCGATGCTGGGCTATTTGGTGGCGGGTATTTTTCTTGCGCAAGGCGGCGCCATGGTGGAGGCCAACGAAGTAGCCGTTGCTTCAGTGGCCGAGATCGGTGTGGTGCTGTTGATGTTTGTCATTGGCTTGGAATTCAATCTGCCAAAGTTGATGGGCATGCGCCGCATGGTGTTTGGCTTTGGCATGGCGCAAGTGGTGTTGATGTTGGCGGGCACCTTGATCGGCCATTTTTTGATTGCCAATATCTTGGCTTCTTTCAATTTGCCTTGGGACTTGAACTGGCAAGGCGCAGTGGTGTTGGGTGCGGCCTTGGCCATGTCTAGCACCGCCATCGTGGTCAAGATGATGGCCGAGCGTGCCGAGTTGGATTCACAGCACGGGCGGCGAGTCATCGGTGCGCTGTTGTTCCAAGATTTGGCCGTGGTGCCTTTGCTCGTGCTGATTCCTGCATTGGGTCGGATGAACGAAGGCAACGTGTGGGCCGAGTTGTCACTGGCCTTGCTCAAAGCGGCGGTGTTGGTGGGCTTGTTGCTTTGGGGCGGACAAAAAGCCATGCGGGTGTGGCTGCGAATCGTCGACCGCCGCAACAGCGAAGAACTGTTCATGCTGAATATTTTGCTCATCACGCTGGGCTTGGCTTGGCTCACCGAGCACGCCGGTTTGTCCATGGCGATGGGCTCGTTCATGGCGGGCATGTTGATTGCAGAAACCGATTACAAGCACCGTGTAGAGGAAGACATTCGGCCTTTCCATGATGTGTTCTTGGGCTTGTTCTTCATCACACTTGGCATGAAGCTTGACTGGCATGTGTTGCAAGAGCAGTGGCCTTGGGTGTTGGTGTTGACGCTCATACCGGTGTTGGTCAAGGCCGTTCTGATCGCGGTATTGGCTTACACCGGTGGGGCCAGCAACGGCGTAGCGGCGCGCACCGGTATTTATTTGGCGCAAGCGGGCGAGTTCGGTTTTGTGTTGCTCACCCTCGGTTTAGCGCAAGGCTTGATTGACCCGCGCTGGTCCAATCCGGTGTTGGCGGCCATGGTGTTGTCGATGTTGGCAACACCGTTTTTGATCCAGCATGCAGATAGATGGGTGTTTCGTTTTTCGCCAGACGATTGGTTGAGCCAATCCTTGCAAATCACCACCATCGCCAGCCACGCCATTGCCATTGACAAGCATGTGTTGGTGTGCGGGTTTGGCCACACCGGGCGCAATTTGTGCCAACTGCTGGCGCAACAAAAAATCTCTTACATCGCTTTGGACGTGAACCCAGAAGTGGTGAAGACAGCGGTCTTGGATGGCCACCATGTCGAAGTCGGCGATTCGTTTCAACTCTCCAATTTGGTGTCTGCGGGCTTGAACCGTGCGTCTGCGGTGGTGGTGAGTTTTGACGACACGGTCACGGCTTTAGGGGTGATCTCTTTGGTGCACAAGCATGCGCCGTCAGTGCCGGTGCTGGTGCGTACCCGAGACGAACACGACATGGTGCTGCTCAAGCAGGCCGGGGCGCATGAAGTCATCCCTGATGCATTTGAGGTCAGCTTGAGCTTGGCAACCCACACCATGTCCTTGCTGGGCGTGGAAGAAGAGAAAATTAACCAATTGGTATTTATTCAGCGTCATACGCAATACGCCGGCTTGAAAGAAACCGCCATATTGGGTAGTGAAAAACCCTGAAAAAGCATTTTTCTTGCTTCAGTGGATGAAGTTCATGCCGATAGTTGACTATGCTGACCTTTTGTTTGGCTATCCCTTGAGGTGGTCAAGACCAAGTCAGTCTTTTTAATAATTTCAAAAGGTAAAGCCCATGTCAGACCCCATTTTCAAGTCTATCTCCAGCAAGATGGCGCCATGTGCTTGTTGCACACCACCCGTGGCCTCGCGTGGCAACAGCATGGGCCGCAGAGATTTTTTGAACTGGGGCGCTGCCGGTGCCATGGCCACCGGTTTGGCTTTGGCCGCCCCCGGTGCAAGCATGGCCGCCAGCGGCAATTACGAGTCCATGTTGTTCAATTGCATTGACCCGCGCTTCACCACCTTGAGCTGGCAATACATGGGCCTGCTGCAAGGTGTCAGCCGCGATAAATTGGAAGACAACTACAGCCATTTTGTGATGGCAGGCGGCCCCATCGGCGCCGTGCATCCTAGGTTTGAAGCCTGGCACAAAACCTATTGGGACAATTTGGATGTCACCGTGTCCTTGCACAAAATCAAACGCGTGGTGGGTTTGAGCCACCGTGATTGCGGTGCGGCCAAACTGGCTTTTGGCGAAGCTGCTGTCGCCAAGCGTGAATCAGAAACTGAGGCACATGCTGAAGCCCTGGCGGTTTTTCGCGAGTCGGTGAAGAAACGCCATCCCAAACTCAGCATCATCACAGGCGTGATGGATACCAACGGCAAAGTAGACCTGATCGGTTAATCAGGATTCACAGTTGGTTTAAAAAATCCAGCAAGCGCCGGTTGACCCGTTGCGCCTGCTCTTGCTGGACCCAGTGTCCCGCACCCGGAATCAGCTCGCAAAACCGCATGTCACTGCATGCCTGTGTTTGCATTTTTTCAAACGCCCCCGGAAATTGGTAAATCCCCCAGTCACTTGCACCTGCCATAAATGCAGCAGGTACTTGAATGCTTTGTCCGCTGAACTTTGACAGCGCCATGAATTCATCACGGTCAGTAGCGCACCGGTACCACTGCAAACCACCTTGGTAACCCCGCCTGGCGTACTCTGCACTGTAGACAGCCAAGTCGGCTTCAGTGAGCCATTGACAGGCGTCTATATGCGCCGCGTCTGGCATGAACTCGGCCACCGCCTGCGCCATGGTCTTGCCCCCAGGCATGACGTAGTAATGCGGCAAGCATGCCAATTCGCTGGCTTGCCAAGCCTTGAGCCGATGGGGCTGGTTAGGCACCCAATCCGCACTTTTGACATGGTAGTAAGCACGCATGAATGAGTGCAAGCCTTGCGGGGCATGCCACATGTCGGCGTTGGCCTCACGGTTTGAGTAATACCACTGGTAATGCTGGCGTGGTTCGGCGAGTTGCTCTAACGCCGCTACTTCTTGGGTCAACAACGTATGCGTTTGTGCTGCCGTGGCCGCGTCTGGCGGGCCGGCAAAAGGCGCACTCATCAGCACCACGCTGTGAAAAATATCGGGACGGGTCAGTGCGCACCATGCCGCCACCGGCGAACCAAAGTCGTGACCGATGAGGGTATGCACATGGCCATGGCCCAAGGTCTTGACCAAAGCCAGCACATCATCGACCAGTCGCAATATATTGCATGCACGCCAGTCCCCGTCGAAGTCGTCATCACTGCCATGGGTGCGGCCATAGCCGCGTTGGTCTGGGGCAACCACATGGAAACCAGCGTCAGCAAGTGCGGTTAACTGGTGGCGCCAACTGAAGGCCAGTTCTGGAAACCCATGCAACAGCAAGACCAATGGTTTAGAAGCTGTGCCTGCATCCGTATGACCGGCTTCCAATAAATGCATGTCAAGTCCGGTGGCGATTCGCACATGGCGAGACCTGACGCCTTCGGGCAATGGCAACGCAGTCAATTCAGAAACATTCATTGGCTCACCCTGTCGTGTGGTTCGTGGTGGCGTCCATTATGCGGACCGCATCAGGCAGTTGTAGCGGCCAAGGCAAATGGAAGCGATCGCAAACGTTGTCCCGTCAGCGTGAACACGGCATTGGCAACAGCGGGTGCCACAGGCGGTGTTCCCGGTTCACCCACACCTTCGGGGATGGCGTCACTGGGCATGATGAATGTTTCAACCGGCGGCATATCTGGCAAACGCAAGACTTGGTAATCGTGAAAATTGCTTTGCTGAACCCGGCCTTTGTTCAATTGGATACGCCCAAAGAATGCCGCGGACAAACCGAAAGCCACAGAGCCTTCCATTTGCTGCGCAATCAAATCGGGATTGACTGCAGTGCCGCAATCAATCACACACCAGACCCGATGCACCTTGATGGTTTGTCGCAATACCGATACTTCAGCTACCTGGGCCACGATGCTGCCAAAGGATTCGTGCAATGCCAAACCCATGGCGCGTTGGTTACCGTCGGGTGCTTTGTAAGCGGAGTTTTTCCAAGCGCTTTTTTCTGCAACAGTCTGCAACACCTTGGCATGGCGTGGATGGTTTTTCAGCAGCGACAAACGAAACGCCAAGGCGTCTTGTCCTGCTGCATGTGCCACTTCATCCACAAAACATTCTTTGAAAAACGCTTGGTGCGAATGTCCCACTGAGCGCCAAAAACCCACCGGTATGGGCAGGTCCACGGCGCAATGGCTGATCTTTGCGTTAGGCCATTCATAGGCTTGGTCAAACGCACCTTCGGCGGTGGTTTTGTCGGGGCCTGCGGCGGGCAAGCTGAACAAGCGACTGAGGACTTGCGGCAAAACCGCTTGGCTGGTGGAAAGGTTGTGCCATGCGCTCAATTGGCCGTTGTCGTCGAGCGCTGCAGTGAATCGGCTGGCAGCGGCTGGCCGGTAAAAATCGTGTTGCAAATCTTGTGTGCGGTCCCACAGGGCTTGTACTGGTGTTCCCTCGCAGGCTTTGGCGATGAACGCTGCTTGCGCAATGACATCCATTTCAAGCCGGCGTCCAAAACCGCCGCCCAGTAACGTCAGGTGCAGTTTCACTTTGTCAGATGAAATGCCCAAGACCTTGGCCACCACGTGCCTAGCCAGATCAGTGATTTGCGTCGACGCCCACACCTCTGCAGCTCCGTCCTTGAACCACACGGTGCAACTGAGCGGCTCCATGGCGGCGTGTGCCAAGTAGGGGGCACTGTATTCGGCTTTGACTAGTTTTTTCGATGCAGCAATGGCACTGTCGGCATCGCCCTGAGAAAAATAGGTAAACCCGCTGTTGCTGTCCAAAGCTTCTTTGAAGCTATTTTGTACGGTGATATCCGATAAGTCAGTGGCTTTGCCGGGCAACCATTTCACTGGTAATTGACGCAGGCCCTTCATGGCTTGGTGAGTGGTTTGCGCCACCACCGCCACCGCTGTGGTGCTGCCATACAGCTCTGGCACGGCTAACACTTTTTTCACGCCCGGCATGGTTTTGACCAACGTGTCATCCAAGCTTTGGTAGCTGCCGCCGACTTCCGGGTTCATGCCAATACACGCAAACAACAAGCCTGGCGGGCGAACATCTGAACCAAAGATGGCGCGTCCGTTGACTTTGTCCATCGTCTCAATGCGTGGCACAGGGCGGCCAATCAGCTTGAATTGCGCCGGGGTTTTGAGCGAGACGGTTTCAGGGCGCGGTTGTTGTGCGGCAAGTGCCGCAAGTTCACCAAAACTGGCCGATTTGCCAGAGGCATGCGACACCACGCCATTGCTGATGACGATGTCGTTCAAAGGCAATTGCCATTGCAGTGCTGCGGCTTGCGCCAACATGGCACGCGCACTGGCACCTGCTTCGCGCATTGGCAACCACAGGTCTTTGATGCTGGAGGAACCACCTGTCATCATCAAACCAAATTCGCGCATGGTTTTGCCCGTCAGAAATTGCGCTGTACGTTTGAGTCGGCCTTGGTTGTCGGGATGGAACGGCAAGCCATCAACAGCGACAGTTTGGTTGTTATAAATGTCATCAATGGGTGCTTGCTCGATTTGTACTTGGTCCCATCGCGCATCGAGTTCGTCAGCCAACAGCATGGCCAGCCCTGTGTGTGAGCCTTGTCCCATTTCACTGCGCCCCATCACCACGGTAACGCGATCGTCTTCGCTAATGCGAACCCAGCCATTGAATGCGGGTTGAGACGCAATGGTCGGCAATGGTGTTGCAGGCATCAACCTTTGCCTTGCAGGCCACACGCTCCAACCAATCGCCAGTCCACCCGTACCCAGCGCCATCGCACCAATGAAATGTCTTCTTTTCACAAAACCGTCCTTGTTAGCATTGACTGCATGAATATGCAAAACACTTTGCCCGAATTCGGGCTCATCATTGTCGGTGACGAAATACTCTCGGGCAAGCGGCAAGACAAACACCTGCAAAAGGTGATTGAATTACTGTCACTCCGCGGATTGAGTATCGGTTACGCAGACTACGTCGGTGACGATCCGCGTCGATTGACGCAAACCTTGCAACGTGCATTCCATCAACCGGGCGTGGTGTTTTGTTGTGGCGGCATCGGCGCAACGCCGGATGACCATACGCGTCAATCAGCCGCCGCAGCACTGGGGCTTGAGTTGGTGTTGCACCCTGAGGCCGAACAATTGATCCGCGAACGCACACGTGATGTGGCGCTCGAACAAGGTTTGCCTTACGAGCCCCTGCGTGAAGACAATATGCACCGATTGAACATGGGGCGTTTTCCTGCGGGTGCGGAGATCATCCCCAATCCGTACAACAAAATTCCCGGATTCACCTGTCGCGGCCCCGCTGGCACAGTGCATTTTGTGCCCGGCTTTCCGGTCATGGCTTGGCCCATGATCGATGGTGTGTTGACCCGTCTCTATGCGGGCTTGTCCCGCCCCGGTGAACGCATGGAGAAGTCGGTGATCGTCATGGGTTCGATGGAGGCCAGCCTCACGCCCTTGATGGAGGCTATCGAGGCGGAATTTGCGGACATCAAGGTGTTTAGCTTGCCAAGTGTTGACCACCCTGAATATGGCAGACATATCGAGCTTGGGGTGAAAGGGCCGCGCCAGACCGTGGAATCTGCATTCGCGCAATTGGTGGATGGATTGCACATATTTGGTGCAAAATTAGGCCCTGAATTGGTGCGATAAAAAATACGCACCAAAAAAGCGCGTAAAATTCTAACTTCCAAACGGTTAAATTGTTATAAATGATAAATTTTATTCGTCTAATTTCATTCCTACCTATGAGGCGGGTTCGCCGTTTCAACTTTTTTCTGGTTCTCTGACAGGTGGCATAAATCATGCACGACAATATTGAGTTTTCCAATTCACACTAACCTCTCAGGAGATACAGATGGCCAAGACCGTCGCCGACGTCATGAAGGACGTCAAAGACAATGAAATCAAATTTGTTGACTTCCGCTTTACCGATACCCGTGGCAAAGAACAGCACGTGAGCGTGCCGATTTCAGCGTTCAACGAAGACAAATTTTCTGAAGGCCACGCATTCGACGGTTCCTCCATCGCCGGTTGGAAAGGCATTGAAGCCTCTGACATGTTGTTGATGCCTGACCCCAATACCTCATTCATCGACCCCTTCTTCCAAGAGCCCACTCTGGTGTTGTCATGCGACGTGCTCGAGCCCGGTGACGGCAAAGCCTATGACCGCGATCCGCGTTCTATCGGCAAGCGCGCAGAGGCGTATCTCAAAGCGTCCGGCATGGGTGACACCGCGTACTTCGGTCCCGAGCCAGAGTTCTTCATTTTTGACAATGTGCAATGGGGCAATGAAATGTCCGGCGCATTCTTCAAGATCGACGAGTACGAAGCCCCTTGGAACAGCGGCGCCAAACTCGAAGGCGGTAACCGCGGTCACCGTCCCACGGTCAAAGGCGGCTATTTCCCCGTGCCACCCGTCGACAGCACGCAAGACATGCGCGCCGAAATGGTCATGTTGATCGAAGAAATGGGCATCCCGGTTGAAGTGTTCCACCACGAAGTGGCGGGCGCCGGTCAAAACGAAATCGGCACCAAATTCAGCACCTTGGTTGAACGTGCCGACTGGACGCAAAAACTCAAATACGTGGTGTGGAACGTGGCTAACGCTTACGGCAAAACCGCTACTTTCATGCCCAAGCCCATCGTCGGCGACAACGGCTCCGGCATGCACGTTCACCAGTCCATCTGGAAAGACGGCAAAAACCTGTTTGCAGGCAAAGGCTACGCCGGTTTGAGCGACACCGCTTTGTTCTACATCGGCGGCATCATCAAACACGCACGCGCTTTGAACGCCATCACCAACCCGACCACCAATAGCTACAAGCGTTTGGTGCCCGGTTTTGAAGCGCCGGTGAAGTTGGCTTACTCCAGCCGTAACCGTTCTGCCTCTATCCGTATTCCTCACGTGGCTTCTGACAAAGCACGTCGTATCGAAGCACGTTTCCCAGACCCCATGGCCAACCCCTACCTGTGCTTTGCCGCACTGATGATGGCGGGCTTGGACGGTATCGAAAACAAAATCCACCCTGGCGAAGCAGCCACCAAAGATTTGTACCATTTGCCACCAGAGGAAGACGCGTTGGTGCCCACCGTGTGTCACAGCTTGGACCAAGCCTTGGAGTATTTGGACAAGGGCCGTGGCTTCCTGACCAAAGGCGGCGTGTTCACTGACAGCATGATCGATGCTTACATCGAACTCAAAATGCAGGAAGTCACACGTTTTCGCATGGCCACCCATCCGGTGGAATTCGACATGTACTACTCACTCTGAGCACAGGCATGCGATTCAATCACGGGCTGCAAAGCTTGTGAACTCAGGGCGGCCGTGTGCCGCCTTTTTTCATGGTGCCAAGGAGAATTACGCGATGAACAAGCCGCTTCAAGTTGTTTGCATCTTGGCAAGTTTGTGTGTTGCGCCTTCGTGGGCGCAAGACCCGGCATACCCTGTATGGCGCTGCGGACATGAATTCACCAATCAACCTCGGCCGGGACAAAATTGTCAGGTGGTTGACTTGCCTGCCGAGATCACCATGACCGCACCGCGAAAGCGTCCCAACATTGATAAACCCAACCAAACACCACCGATCTTGGTGATGCCGCGCATAGACTTCAATAACCCAACGCCGCCGATCATAGGCATACCCCCCATAGGCTCCACCAGCAACCCCATGCCTTCAGTCTTGGTCATGCCATCCATTGACATCAACACCCAACGGCAGCGCGATGCTTCGGCAAAAAGCATATTGAATGATGAGTTGGTGAAAACACAAACCCGTTGTTTGCAGTTACCTGCCAACAGCACAGACTTGGTGCGATGCCGTGCAGACGAAGCCGCTTTGCGCCGCGAACTGGCGCGTGCGCCCTGAACTGGACAACAACCGTGCAGGACCAACGTTTCAGCGCATTCAATTTGCTGGCCACCTTGGTGTTGGTGGTTCAAGCCGACAACCGTGTGTTGTTTGCCAATGCATCGTTTGAGGACATGATGGGTTTGTCCCGCCGCAATTTGCATGGGGCAGATGTGCCTTCGTTATTCGTGGATGAAACCGCGATCTCTCAGTCCTTGGACGGGGCCAGACGGCATGACTTTGCAGCCTTGCGGTTTGATGCCCAACTCAAGCGCCAAGGCAGCGAGCCATTTGCGGTGCATGTGGTGGTGGCTGCGACAGAAGACCCACGCGAAGTGTTGATTGAGTTGCTGCCGCAGGAAACCCAAAGCCGCCAAGACCGCGAAGAGCGGCAGTTGGAACACGCCCAAGCCAACAAAGAATTGATCCGCAATTTGGCGCACGAAATCAAAAATCCGCTGGGCGGCATACGCGGCGCGGCACAGTTGCTGCAATTGGAATTGGATTCACGGGATTTGACGGAATACACCCAGGTGATCGTGCGCGAAGCTGACCGTTTGCAAACTTTGGTTGACCGTTTGCTGGCACCGCACCGCCGACCGCATGTGGTGGGCAACGTGAATATCCATGAAGTGTGTGAGCGGGTGCGTACTTTGATACTCGCCGAGTTCCCCAAAGGCCTGCAAGTGCAGCGCGACTATGACATTTCACTGCCTGAGTTCAGGGGCGACATGGAACAGTTGATACAAGCGGTGCTCAATATTGCGCACAACGCTGCGCAAGCATTGACCGAGCGGATTGCTGCGGGCGACGCCAAAATCTTTTTGTGCACACGTATCGCCCGGCAAGTGACCTTGGCCAAGCAGCGACATCGATTGGCATTGGAATTGCATGTGATTGACAACGGTCCAGGCATTTCGCCAGACATCAGAGAGCGTTTGTTTCATCCTCTGGTGTCAGGGCGCGATGGCGGTTCAGGTTTGGGATTGAATTTGGCCCAGACGTTTGTTCAGCAACACCAAGGAGTGATCGAGTGTGACAGCCAGCCGGGGCGGACAGATTTCAAGCTATTGATTCCGCTGCCCTGAATGCGTAAAGCAAAAGCAACCAGCATGAGACAACAGGTGAAGTGAATTTATGAAACCCATTTGGATTGTGGATGATGACCAGTCGATTCGCTTCGTGCTTGAAAAAGCATTGATGCGAGAAAACTTGCCCACGCGCAGCTTCACGCATCCGCGCGAAGTGTTGCAAGCTTTGAACGACATCTCACCCGAAGACATCCCGCAAGTGCTGATCAGTGACATCCGCATGCAGGGCGGCTCGGGTTTGGATTTGCTGGCGCAACTCAAAGAGCGCATGCCCGGTTTACCGGTCATCATCATGACCGCATACTCTGACCTTGATAGCGCCGTGTCTGCGTTTCAAGGCGGCGCATTTGAATATTTGCCCAAACCGTTTGACCTGACCAAAGCCATCGAGTTGATACGCCGTGCTTTGGAAGAAAGCCAGCGCGAAGCCGTGGGCGCTGTCGATGTGGACAGCACACCCGAGATGCTCGGTCAAGCGCCTGCCATGCAAGATGTGTTTCGTGCGATTGGGCGGTTGAGCCAAAGCAATGTCACCGTGATGATCACCGGCGAATCAGGTTCGGGCAAAGAACTCGTCGCGCGCGCTTTGCACAAACACTCACAACGTGCAGCAGGTCCTTTTGTCGCCATCAACACGGCAGCCATTCCCAAAGATTTGCTGGAAAGCGAATTGTTTGGGCATGAGCGAGGCGCGTTCACCGGGGCGCAAACCATGCGCCGCGGTCGTTTCGAGCAAGCCGACGGCGGTACGCTGTTTCTGGACGAAATCGGTGACATGCAATTTGATTTGCAAACCCGCTTGTTGCGCGTTCTCAGTGACGGCAACTTTTATCGGGTAGGTGGCCACAGCGCAATCAAAACTAATGTGCGCGTCATCGCCGCCACGCATCAAAACTTAGAGCAGCGCGTGGCCGAAGGCACGTTTCGCGAGGACTTGTTTCACCGATTGAATGTGATCCGGTTGCGCCTGCCACCGCTGCGCGAGCGGCGTGAAGACATTCCTGTGTTGACGCGACATTTTTTGCAGCAAAGCGCACAGCAACTCGGTGTCGAAGCCAAACGTATTTCAGACTCAGCAATTGCCTTATTGCAAGACTTTGCATTTCCGGGCAATGTGCGCCAGTTAGAAAATATTTGCCATTGGCTGACGGTCATGGCGCCTGCGCAAGCGATTGAGCCCAAAGATTTACCGCCTGAAGTGTTGTCCCCAAGCGCTTCGTATGCTGCGGTCAGTGCTGTTGCGCTTGGTTCACTGAATGGCGCAAGCCATGAAGCATCTGCTGCTGTGCCAGTCGGTCCGCCAACCGCGTTGAATGGTCATGGCCAAAGTGGGATGCCAAAACCCTTGGTGTTGAATATGCCGGGTGAGGACTGGCAAAGCGGTTTGGAAGCGCAAGCGATGGCATTGTTGGCAAATGGCCGCACCGATGTGTGGGATGAGTTGACTAAGCGTTTTGAAGCGACGTTGATACAAACGGCGCTGGCGCATACACGCGGCAGACGCATAGATGCAGCCAATAAATTGGGCATTGGTCGCAACACCATCACCCGAAAGATTCAGGAGCTCGGGTTAGAGTGATTCATTGCTGCCATGTGCGACATGGCTGCATAAGGGGATTGAAAGTTGCGTGTGCTGCGGCATCACACCTAAAAAATCAGTCTTTATTCAACGACAAAGTTACCACTACCGGTGTATGGTCGCTCGGGCGTTCGTTTTTGCGCGGGGCTTTGTCGATGGTGCAAGCAGCAACCTGTGTTTTCAACTCGTTGGAAGCCAAAATATGGTCTATGCGCAAACCCCGGTTGCGCCTGAATGCAAACTCGCGGTAATCCCACCATGAATAACTTTTATCGGCTTGCTCAAACAGCCTGAACGCATCGATCAAACCTAAATCGATCAGCGCTTGAAAATGCGCACGTTCTTCGTCGGTGCAATGGATGGTGCCGGCCAATGCCACCGCGTCCCACACATCCCGGTCGTCGACGGTGATGTTGAAGTCACCCATCAACACCAGTGTGTCGTGGCGCGTGAGTTCGTCTTTCAGCCAACCATGTAGCGCGGTCAACCACGCCATTTTGTAGACAAATTTGTCGCTGTCCGGCGCTTGTCCATTGGGGAAATACGCGCCGACCACGCGCACACCGTTGACCGTGCCGGTGATCACACGCGCCATGTCATCAGCAAAACCGGGGATGTTGTGCACCACATCCGTGATGGGGTGCTTTGAAAT
>CAMDSU010000030.1 GCA_945907335.1 Bordetella parapertussis
GAAGAAGACACCGAAATTTTGAAATGTGTGCAGCAACTCATCGTTGCCAATTTGCATGGCCACCCCATGCCACTGGTGATTGAGGCTGCCAGGTCGGTGATCAATTCCCATAACAAGCCTTCGTTTGGCGAAATTTTTGACGGTATGCGAGGCAAATAAACATGGCCGACGAGCAAGCCAAGCCGGTGGTGGAGGTCGATCCCGACGCGCCGCCCACGGACACGCCACCCGAAACGCCGGCAGAAGCGCCTGCGTCAGAAGCGCTTGCGCCCGTCATCATCATCAAAAAAATGCCCGATGGGCACGGCGGTGCCCACGGTGGCGCCTGGAAAATTGCGCTGGCCGACATGATGACCGCCATGATGGCGTTCTTCTTGTTGATGTGGTTGTTGGGTGCGTCCAATGCCGACCAACGCAAAAGCATTGCCGACTATTTCAAACCCACGTCACACAGTTTGACGCCAGTGGGTCAATTGGCTGGTTCTAACGGTGTGTTGGGCGGTCGCTCCATCATCGACCCGGACGCGTTTCCCTATGCGATGCGTCAAACCGGTTTGCTCGAACGACTGACTCCCAAGTCTGAAGGCGGCCCCAACCCTGACACCGATCCTGGCCCTGAAAACGAAAACGAAGCCAAGGACCCAAGCTCTGGCAAGAGCGAAGGTGGCAACGACCCTGACAAGTTGAGCCAGGCTGAGAAAAAAGAAATCGCCGAGCAGCAAGACAAGGAAAACTTTGAAAAGCTGGAAAAAGACATCAAGGAAAAGCTGTCCGAGAACAAGAGGTTCGAACAGATCAAAGACCAGGTGTCGATCACGCGGGACAAAGAAGGTTTGCGTATCGAAATCATCGACAAAGCCGATTTCGCCATGTTCCCAAGCGCTGGTGTAAGTATGCAAGGCAAGGCGGCGGCGTTGATTGGTGAAGTCGCCGCGTCACTCGCTGATATGCCCAACAAGGTGGCGATTCGTGGTCACACCGATGCCGTGCCTTTCCAAAATCCGGAAGGCAAAAACAACTGGACCTTGTCAGCCGAACGCGCAGAGGTCACCCGACAACTGTTGCAGAAAAAAGGCATCAAGGAAGAACGCTTCACCCGCATTGAGGGCGTGGCTGACACCGATCCGTTCAACCCGAAAGACAAGTTCGATCCGCGCAACCGCCGCATGAGTATCACGGTGTTGAACCAAGATCCGCAGTAATTTTTTTGACAGGTGTCACATTGCGTGAAAGCGTGATGTGACCATCCTTTTTTTACAGCCGCTGTCTCTCAAACGGCTCCCTATTCAAGCGGTACGCAATTCGTATTTGTTGATTTTTTCAATCAACGTGGTGCGCTGTAGATTGAGCAACTTGGCGGTTCGTGACACATTGCCTTGAGAACGCTCCAGTGCTTGCTCGATGATGTTGCGTTCAATTTCAGCCAAGCGGTCTTTCAGCGACATGCCCTCGGGCGGCAGATGCGGCATGCCTTGTGCCAGCATGATGATGCTTTCTATGTCGTTGTCCTGTGGCTCAGGTTGGTTCACCAATGGGTTGGAAGCTTCGGCAGCTTGCATCTCCGCCAACACCTCGGGCGGCATGTTCATTTCCTGCATGGTGGCCGGGCCACTGCGCTCGAGCAACTCGGCTTGAATAGGTACCAATGCTTTGGGCAATAAATTGGAGGGAATGGCACGCAAGTCCAATTCTTGTCCCGCATAAAGTGTGCTGAAGCGGTCGATCAGATTGCACAACTCGCGCACATTGCCGGGCCATGGATAGTCCACCAAGGCTTGCAAAAATTCGGTAGAAAAACGCACGGCCTGTGTTTGGCCCAATTTGTAATGGCTGGCGTAAAAACGCAGCAACTCCGGAATGTCTTCTTTGCGCTCGCGCAAAGGCGGTGTGACCACGGGCAGCACATTAAGCCGATAGTACAAATCTTCGCGAAAACGACTGGCTTGTATTTCTGCTTCTAAATCGCGGTGTGTGGCGGCAATGACACGAACATCGATCGGTACCTGCCGTGTGGCACCCACTGGGTCGATCAATCGCTCTTGCAACACGCGCAGCAATTTCACCTGCATGTCCAATGACATGTCGCCAATCTCGTCCAAAAAGATGGTGCCGCCATGCGCCAATTCGAAGCGCCCAATGCGATCAGCCACAGCGCCTGTGAACGATCCTTTGCGGTGACCGAAGAGTTCACTTTCGAGTAACTCTTTGGGGATGGCTGAGCAGTTAATAGGTACAAAAGCGCCGCCTGCGCGGTCGGACTGTTCATGCAAAGAGCGGGCTAATAACTCTTTGCCTGTGCCACTTTCACCGGTGATCAACACGGTGGCGTTGGAGTTGGCGATGGTCGATACCAAGCGGCGCAAAGCTTGCGCAATAGGGCTGTTACCGATGAAAAAGGATTGCGACTTCATGCGTCGGCGATTGTCGCTGATGTCATCACGCTGGCAAGTCGCCAAAAGTATTCGACCCGTAGCGATTTGTTTTTTAAAGAACACGCCCAAGCGGTCGATACTTTGCATGTACCCCATGAACCAGTTGTGCCTGGATGAGCCGGTCACCGATTGCTTCACACAAAGAGGAATTCACCATGTTTTACCGTTTGACCTTAACGCTGGTTGCGATGGCTTCATTGACAGCTTGTGAATCCATTCGCCCCTATGCAGCAGCACCCGCACCTGTGGTGACCGTGGCCACACCCGCACCTGCGGCGGCCCCCAGAACCATGCAGGCCGCTTCAGAGCCGTCACCCGCGTCGATGATCACACCGATGCTCGAGCGCAAAGAAACCATGGTGGCCACTGGTTATGCGGTGATCAGCATTCAAAACCACAAGAACTCGGCACAGCAACGTTTGTTGGCGATTCGCGCCTCCAAACTCGACGCCTACCGCGCCCTGACCGAACAGGTGTATGGTCAGCAATTGGATGCAACCACCACGGTGGCTGACATGACGGTGTTGAACGACACCTTTCGCACACGCGTGGAAGGTGTGATTTATGGGGCCACGTTGGTGAGCATCACACCGGTGGGCGACGACACCTACGAAACCACTTTGTCTTTGGACCGCAATGCGGTGCAAGACTTGCGCATGCTGTATTTGACGCAAGTCGCAACACGCTCCAACCGCTGATTGGGTTGAAATGAAAACGGTGATGGACAAACGTTCATGGTTGCCTGTTCTGGCTGTGGTGTGCTGGGGTCTGGCGATGCCAGTCTTGGCCAACCCACTGAGCCCGGAAGAGCGCTTGGACGCGATCCGTCAAGCCTTGGTCAAACGCGCCATGGAGGGCCCCACAGAGGTCCGCGCGAGTTCCTTTATTGACGGCAGCGGTGTGCTCAGAGAAGCCAGCAGTTTTGTGACCGGCATGGAAGTGCGCGGCGTGCGTGTGATGGCTTATGGCCGCGACATGGACCAACAAGCCGCTGCCGGTATGGTGTTGGACAGCAGCCAACCGATCCCCCCCAATGGCTGCAAGGCTTCTAAATCACCGGTGTGGCACCAGATGACTTGGGAATTGCTCAGTGTGCCCATGCCCGTGTCTCACCAGTACGAAGCCCAACAGTTGGAATTGCAGTTGCGAAAAATGGCGATAGTGGCCTCTCAGCAATCGGGTACGTGGCGATTGAATGAACGCAAATATGTGAGCGACACCTACGAACGTTTGTTGGTAGGCCAAGGCGAACAAAACGTGCCTTGGCAACTCAGGGTCAGCATTGTGCCGGGGCGCGACTCGGTGTACCTGTCAAAAACTTATGAGATTCGCTGGGAATTGGTTTCCCGCGTACAAGGCATTGCGCTTTACCAGTCCGAACAAAAAATCAGCATCAACCAACCACAGTTGGTGCCTGCCACCAGTCGTCCGCTTGAAACCGCCGTGTTGGCGCAAATCCAAGCCGCCGTGCAAGTGATGTCGCAGGGCATGGAGCGGGTGTTGTCCTGCCGTGTTCCGCAGTTTGAGGTGTTGAAAGTCCGTCAAGACAGCGTGCGCATTGCCGGCGGCAGTGGCAGTGGCTTGAAAGTGGGCGCCAGCGTGGTGTTGACTGACAAAGACCAATTGCCATCGCGTGCTTTAGAGCCACGCGCCTTTGACAGCCTGGCCATGGGCGAGGTGGTGTCTGTCAGCGAATACGCCGCCGAAGTGAAATTGAAAACTTCGGCCAAAATAAACAATCCATCCCAATGGATGGCTGTGCCTTACATGCCTTGAATGGATTCAGGAGTTTTCTATGTTGTTCTCTAAACGCTCACAGTTCATGCTTGTGTTGTTGGTCGCTTTCCACGGATGGGCCAGCGCCAATGAATCAAACAAGCAACCGCCGTTGGAATTGCCCAAAGCGCTGGCTGATGGCGAACCTGTGGCCGTGGTGGAGAAAGCCAAGCCTGATCTGGTGAAAAAAGCCGCGCCAAAATCCGAGGCGGTGACCAGTCGCGAAGTCAAAGCGGTGACTTTGCCTGCCGCAAAACCTGCAGCGCCAACACCGGTAGCTACGGCGCGCGATTTGAGTGGCCTGCCCGAAATGACCAACTACACCACCCGCAAAGGTGACACGGTTGAAAAAATTCTGCAAAAGTTTTACCCGGCGTCGCCATTGCGCGCCGATGTGCTGCGTGATGCCTTGGTACAAAACAACCCCAAAGCTTTCCCCAAAGGCAATGCCAAATCGCTGGTCATTGGCAGCAATGTATCCTTGCCTGATCCGTTGGAGTTGAGCAGAAAACTGCTGCTGCCTGTGGTGTCGGCGGTTAACAAACCCGACAGCGCAAGCGCGGTGTCTCCTGCCGCGGTGGCTGTCGCGCCGGTGGCTCCCACACCGGCCAATCCCTCGGGCGGCGGCGGCGCGGCGGCGCACAGTGCCGGTCACAATATGGCGATGCAAGACACCAAGCGCCACTGGGTGCGTTACCCCTGAGATTTCGCCGACGCCGTTCGGCATGCAAGGATTTGCCCTATGCTCGGCCCAGAGTCCGTATCAGCCAGCCCTCGAGTCCCTCTGGTGCAGATGGATGTTCGAAGCCTGTGGGTACAAACGCCTGTGGCGCAGCAACTGGGCTTGCGCGATGGTCAGATTGTGCAGGCGACTGCCGAGATACGCGATCAACGTGTGCGCTTGTGGCTCAAGGATTTTTTCTTTGAACTGCCCAACGGCTGGGTCCTCAAAGACGGCGACAAACCTTTTTTAAGGGTCAGCCAAAACGCGGGCAGCTGGGGGTTTTTGATTCAGTCGTATCCCAGCGGACAAACCTCCAGCGCCACCCCTGCTTCTGCGGCGTTTGGCATCAACCAACCGCCCGTCTTGAACCCGGCGCAGACATTGCCCAGCACCACCTTGGGTTTGTTGTTGACCCAACCCACCGGATTTGAAAGCTTCACCCGCATGCTCGCTGGGCTTGGCATGCGAAATTTGAGCGGTCAGGGTGAGTTCTCCGACATGGTCAAGCGTTTGCTGCAACAACGCAGTTCGCTCGCACAAATGAACCCTATGACACTCAAACGCCTGGTGTCTGGCCAAGCCCGAAGTGCCGAAAATTTGCTGGCGCAAGGCTTGCCCGCCAACGATGACCCCAAAGCCATCATCAAACAAATGTTGGCTTTGTTGCAGCAACAAACTGTCGAAGGCCTTGGAAAAAAAGACACCCTCGAGCTAGAGCAGGCCGTGCGTGAACTGGAAGCCGCGCAGGCGCAGGCGGCGCAAAAATGGCTCAGTGGCGAGTTGTCTTTGCATGTGGTGTTGCCGTTTGTCGACCACGAACCGGTGGATTTGCATTTTCAAAAACCTGCACGCAAACCCAACCAAGAGGAGCCGCCGTTGACGGTGGATATCCACTCGCGCAGTCGCACCTTGGGGGAAATATGGCTCAACACCACCATCACCCAAGGCACAGGGGTGGATTTGGTGATGTGGGCATTGCGCAGTGACGTGGCGGGCATGGCCAAACAACGCGCCACAGAACTTGCACTTGAACTCGGCGCTGCTGGTTTGAACTTGCAATCATTCCAGATCTTCAATGCGGCGCGGCCGTTGGTGCGCGCCTCTGAAGCTTCTGGCAGTCGTGGCTCTGTCATCGATACCCAAGCCTGAGTACACATTAGCCATGAAATCACCTTTTGAAGCCATTGCACTCGAATACGGGCAGCGTAAAACGCCACGCGTGGTGGCCAAAGGGCAGGCCGAATTGGCGCATCGCATCATTCAAGAGGCCAAGCGCCAAGGCATTTATGTGGCCGAGGATCCGCAGCTGCTGGCCTTGATGAGCAAACTGGAAGTGGGGGAAGAAATCACGCAAGATATGTACACCGCCGTGGCAGTGATTTTGTCTTGGGTGTATTGGCTCAAGGGCATGCAACCTGGCGACGAGCAAATGCCGTCCGCCGAAAAGGCCGCGTCAAGCTTCGGTAAAACCCCGTAGGTGGCGTAAGCGTTTGATTTGGCCCAGGCGGTCGTAAACCTCTACCGGGCTGGTGGCTTCGTTGACATTCAGGCTCTCGAGTGCGCCGCGAATGGCGTCGAGTTTGCGCATGATCAAAATTTCATTGCGACGGTGCATGTCACGGCACTCCAGCATGCGGGTGCGAAATTCATTCCAGTGCGCGCCCAATTTGTCGGCATCGTTCAACTGAGTGACACCGGTGATGCGTGTTAATTCAGACAGCAAATGGTTTTTGCCGCTTAGCAATTCTTCAAATTGGTCCAAGTCTTGGGCTTTGAGCGCTTCGAATTCTTTTTCGAGCAGGACAGCCAGCTGATCTACCAGCGCATCCGCCTCTTGCAATGTTTTGGCTTCGTCAATGGCAATGGTGTCAGTCATGGTCAGCTTCTTAACCTTGGATCAGTTTTTCGAGCGACACAAAGTTTTCGGCAATGCGACGCGGGTTGACCGGGTAGTTGCCTTGTTGCAACGCGGCCTTGATGGAATCGACTTTGGCGCGATCGAAGTCGGGCTTGGCGTCGATGCGTTCCTTGACATTGCTGAGATTCACGGTGTCACTTCCTTGCGTCCGCGCTGGCGCTTTGGTTTCCTGGGCATTGTCGGCTTGGGCAGGGGCAGTTTTTCTGTCCAGCTTTTCCAGCGTGGTGCGGTTTGCCGCAGCAGCACTGGATAAACGGTTTTGGTTGTTAGAAATAGGATCAGACATGTGGTTTCCTTGTGTTCAAACGAGAGTTCAAAACTTTTAACTCGACATCGTTGGTATCGACTTGAGCCTTTTTTTCTTGAGGACTTTTGTAAAAAAACTTTCAAAAGCTGTTAAATGAGCCATTTGGTATTCCTTTAAAGCCCGCGAGCCATGTTCATGCCAGTGACCACTGCGGTCAATGATCGACCCGATTCGGGGTTTTTCAAGCGAATTTGCTCACCAAGCAAGCCATCTTGCTGGGCTTCGGCTTTGACGGTGATCAAAAATCCTTTGCCTTCGCCGCCCACCGCCACTGTCACTTGTTGGCCGCGACGCACCATGGCCGTGGGTTTCAAGTCTTGCATTTTGACAGGGGTATTGGCGGGCAGGTCACGCAGCAACTCAGTGTTGACCAATTCTCGTTCGTCGCTGACAAATCGGGTTTCATGGACCGGCACACTGATTTCGGTGTTTTTGAACATACCGGGCTGGACCGTGGTGCCACGTTTGATGGATTGGGTAGACACCCACACCAGTTTGGTGACTGCGTTGGTTTGAGTGGCGTTGGTGAATTGGGCGCCAAGACCTGTCTTGACCTGCACCATCACAAAATGTTGCCACACCGGTTGGGCGCAACGCGCCCGCACGCTTTGTTTATTGCCATATGGCTGGTCAAACAAAATGTCTTGTGTACAAGTGTTCATCTTGATGCGACTGTCCATGGGCTGGATGGTGACCAAGCCCGCTTCAAGTTTGTAGGTGTCCATGACAAATTGCTTGGCACCTTGCTCAACCGCAGCCCAGCCAGGGTTGGCGACCGGCATGTTTTGCGCGACAGCTTGTTGCCACACCGTGCCAAGCAAGGCAGTGGCACAACCCAAGGCGATCAGCCCGGTTTTTTGACCTGTTTGAAAAGTTCGGCACAGCATTTGCAAGATGGTCTCCAAGAGTGTGAAAGTTTTGACGTTTTTGGCGTCAGCTTCATACCCGATGCAATTTCGATGCCAACCATTTTTCAACTTGCTGAGCGCCAAATGAACTTCACTATCGATTCCAAAGCACTCGTCAAAACCAATTTTTCGACACCAAATACGTCATCTATGACGGCCAAGCAAACGGTGGAGGCCAACATCGCGCGCATCGGCTTTGCCCAAACCTTGGCACAGTTGCAAACCCGAAACAGTGTCAATTCATCGACGATTCTCAATCCCCAGGTGCCCAGCGTGGCCGTCAAAGAAGGCGACACCTTGACCGGCATCGTGAAAAATCACATGCAAGCGCTGGGTAAAACGGTGTCTCACAACGAGTCTGCGCGTTTGGCACAAGACATTGCTCGCGCCAACGGATTGGCCAATCCTGACCGAATTTTTCCGGGCCAGCGTTTGAATTTGTCGGCTTTGAGCCCCGAGTTGGCTACGCCCGGCGCCAAACTCGCCCTTGCCAAGACGGCGTTGCCCTCAAATGCGGCCACCCCGCCCAATGCTTTGTCCGTGTTGCGCCAAGCACCTGCGCATTTCAACCAACACCATCCGGTGCTGCAAAAAACCTTGGACCGTGCCGTCGCCAAAGGCTTTATTCCTGCAGAAGACAGGCAAAAGGTGTTTGACAAGATATTGACGATGTCGCGCACCTATCAGTTTGCACCGGATGACTTTGCCCGCTTAACCTTGATGGAGAGCGATGGCATGAACCCTAAAGCGACCAATAGCCGTTGCCACGGCATCATTCAGTTTTGCGATGGCCCGGACCGGGGCGCAGCCAGCGCCGGTTTCGGCAGCAATCCCAAGGCCATTTTGGGCCACAGCGTGTTCGAGCAATTAGATATGGTGTCCAAGTATTTCGATGAAACCGGTCTACGCAATGGCGGCCCGACCAGTTTGGATGATTTGTACTTGACCGTGCTCACCCCGGCCGCACGCCGCGAAAAAGCACCGGACGCCAGTTTGAACATCGCGGGCACACAAGCGCAGCATTTGTATGTCAACCGTGACAAAACCGCGCCCATCACCCGCAACTCGATCATGCAAGGCCTTTATCAAAATGCCTTGGAACGCTTGGGCAAGCACGAATCGTCGTTGCTGGCGCAAAGCACGCCTACAGCCGCCAGCAGTTTGCCAACAGCGGCAAACGCGGTGAGCCGAGCGCAGGCATTGCGCATAGGTGCTTATTTGAACCAAGACTACGTTCGTTAATAAAGCGGGTGCCAGCGGCAATCGATGGCCGAGCGCATGTGTTTGCGGTCAAGTCTTGCCGCTCTGTGACATGGCCATGCACACAAAACCATAGACAGTTTGGGTGGCACACAAATTGCACATATCGACCGGAGGTGTCTCAACTTGAGCGCCAAGTGTCGTGAAAACGGCGGTAACAACCACCAGGGAGATGTGTGATGGACTTATTAAGCGGAGCATTCGGCATCCATGAGCGCGCCTTAGGCGTTCGCAGCCAGCGCCTGGAAGTGTTGTCACGCAATATCGCCAATGCTGACACCCCGAATTACAAAGCGGAAGAGCTGGACTTCAAAGCCATGCTCAAAGAAACCAGTCGCGAATACATAGCAGCTACGCATTCCAAGCATTACGCCGCTTTGGAAGAGCAAGCAGATGACGGCAAGCGTTTTCGCGTGCCGTTCAACAGTTCTTTTGACGGCAACACTGTAGAGATCAGTGTCGAGCAGGCCCAGTTCGGTCAAGCCGCCGCTGAATACCAAACCACCTTGAATTTTTTGGAAAGCCGCATCGGCGGTATCCGCAAAGCCTTGAAAGGGGAGTGATAGACCATGAGAACACTTGACAGTGTGTTTGGCATCGCCGGCACCGCCCTCAATTCACAACTGGTGCGCATGAACACCACCGCCTCCAATTTGGCCAACGCATCAACCGTCGCCAAAACCGAGGGTGAAGCATTTCGCGCCAAACGCCCAGTGTTCAAAGCATTGGTCAAAGACGAATTCACCAACGCAGGCTTTCCTTATTTGGGCGGCGTGAAAGTGGACCAAGTGGTGGATGACCCCACACCGATTCGCAGCATTTACGACCCGGGCAACCCCTCAGCCGATGAAAAAGGCTATGTGTTTTTGTCCAATGTGAACGAGATGCAAGAAATGGTCGAAATGATGGCCGCTTCACGCTCTTACCAAAACAACGTTGAAGTGGTGAATACCGCCCGTCAATTGATGATGCGCACCATTGAAATCACCAAATCCTGACCCTAGAAAGTAAATCGACATGGCCACCCCTACCGCAGCCAAAGCGCCTTTGCCAAGCGGCATCGTCAGCTATGAAGACTACATCGCTAAAAACAAAGTCAAAGCGCCGTCCAACACCATGGACCAAGGCGCATTTTTGACCTTATTCACCACGCAATTGAAAAACCAAAACCCCTTGGATCCGGTGAAGAACGAGGCATTCGTGGCGCAGTTGGCGCAGTTCTCGCAACTTGAAGCCACCAGCGCCATGAAGAACAGCATGGAGACCATGGTCAAGAGCTTGGAAGGCGACAAGATGCTGGCCGGTGCGGCCATGATTGGTCGCCGCGTGGCAGTGCCAAATGGCCCACTGATTTTGTTGGGCGGTCAACCTGTCGAGGCCAATGTCGATCTGACCACCGGTGCAGATGGCGTGCAGATGAAGATCTTTGATGAAAAAGGTCAGTTGATTCGCAAACAAATTTTCGGTGCCCAGCCGATTGGCCCGATGCGTTTGAGTTGGGACGGCTACAACGACAGCGGCGCGGCCATGCCAGACGGCAGCTACACCATGCAAGTGTTGGCCAGCAGCATGGGCAAAGCCCTGCAACCCACGGTCAATACCTTGTCCACGGTGCGCAGCGTTTCCAACGCGGGCACGGGCGACAACACCTGGTTATTAGAGGTCGATGGCGGCAAGAGCGTCAACATGGCCGATGTCAAGCGCATTGCGTACTGATCAAACCCACACAGCACATACAACGGAGTTAACACATGTCATTTTTTACCTCACTCACCGGTTTGAACGCAGCCACGGCGCAATTGGGCGTGACATCGAACAACATTGCCAACGCGAGTACCGTGGGTTTCAAACGCAGTCGCGCCGACTTCGGCGACATTTTTGCGACATCCCCGTTGCAAAAAGCGACATCAACCATCGGTCAAGGTGTGTCGCTCAAACGCGTGACGCAAGAGTTTGGTCAGGGCAATATGAATTTCTCGTCCAACACTTTGGATTTGGCGATTTCCGGTGACGGTTTTTTCCCGCTCAAATCTGCTGACGGATTCCAAGACATTTTCACGCGTAACGGCTCGTTCATGATGAATGACCAGTACAACGTGGTGAACTCGGCCGGTCAGCGTTTGATGGCGGCGTCGGTTGACTCGACCGGCAAAGCCAATTTGAACGACTTGAACGTGTTGACCATTCCACAAAAAACCACTGGCATGGCCAAAGAAACATCGCTGGTGCAATTGGGCTTGAACTTTCCAGCCGATGCACAAGTGGTGACCAAAGCGTTTAACCGCAACGACCCAGCTTCTTACAACAAGAGCACCGCATTGACGGTGTATGACAAGGGCGGTAACGGCTACTTGGCCACGGTGTATTACGCCAAAACACAAAATGCGAGCCAGGCGGACCCGAATAACAAATGGCAAACCTATGTGTATGTCGGTGAAACTTTGGTGGCAGCTGCACTGCAACAAGCCACCGACACCACCGGCGAGCCTTTGTATGTGAATAAATACGGTCAACTCAAGCCTGAAAGTGAAGTGGGCGATTTGTTGGTCAACGCAAAAACACAAAAGTTTTCACTCAACCAATTGACCGATTTGCGCAATTCTGAACCAGCCACGGTCAGTGGCGGCAAGGCCCCACGATTGAGCACATTGGAAGGTATTGATTTCAGTGCGCTGCAGCCTTCGCAGTTGAAAGACCTGTTTCAAATCGAAGTCGACGGCTCGGGCGAGGTGTCGGTCGGTTTGGACCATTTGGCTGGCTCGACTTTGCCGGCATTGTCAGGAACAGAGATAGCCAAAGAATTCACCAATGTCTTGAACCGTAAATTCGGTGACGAGCGGTTCTTTAACTTTGCCGGACAGCAAACTTTCCAAATCACTGCCTCCAACGCGGACGGCACCTTGACTCAAAACCGCACCATCCAATTGGATGCGGATGACATGACCTTCGAGCAAGTGACTGACAAAATCAACAGCCAGTTAAGCGGCAGCAGCAATGTGTTGTCTAACGTGAGCTTCAACAACACGCCCCCAACGCCCGAGGAATTCAGAGGCTACACCCTGACCATCGACGGCGTCGAGGTCTCCAACCGCATCGACCTTGGTACCACGCTCAGCACCAAGCCCATGGAAGATTTGACGTCCAAATTGCAAACCCGCATACAACTCGACTTGCAACAACGTTTGGGCTATACCGCTGAAGCCGCGAGCAAGGTGACTGTGAATGTGCAAAACGGTAACGAGGTGCGTATCAATGATGCCAATGGCGGCACCATTTCCAATTTTTCATTGAGCAGCCTCAGCGCTGGTTCGAAAAATATCATTGCCAACCAAAAGTATTTGACCGGTGTTGACGCTTTGGAACTGGGTGACTACGACAACATGGTGCTGGAGATCAGCAGCAGCACAGGCAGCGACACGGTGACCTTGGACCTGACCGACACCGATCCCAGCGACTTGAATGTACTGGCGCAAGAATTACAAGACAAAACCCAAGCCAAGTTGATTGAATTGGGATGGAGCACTTTTGAAGCCTCACAAGTCACCATTTCTGAAGACCCGGATGTGGCGGGCAAACTGATCGTCAGTGACATCGGCGGGCATGAAATCCAATCGTTTTCTTTGACACCCAGAAGCACGGGTTCGACACCTTTCCCGACCGCCCCTGTGCTGGTCAGTGGTGAATCCACCATCACGCTGGCGGGCATTGATTTTGGCGCTGAACCTGTGGACGCTGAAAGCTTGCTCAGCCATTTTTCTGCCTTGCAATTCACCACGACCGATGCCATAGGTTCCTTGACCAGCACCATTACATTGAATGCAGCGTCGTTCCCAAGCTTGACAGGGGTGGACCCGGTTCCTAGCTACCTCACATTTGACCCGACCAATCCAGACCACATGGATTTGCTGGCAACAGACATACAAACCTTGCTGAGAGCCACCGCCAAGGGCGCCACCACTTCAGTGGCCTGGGACAGCAACACCAATGCATTCACCGTGACCGACACCAGCGGTAACTTCATGAGTGAATTGACGCTGACAGCAGACGCCACCAATTACCCCACGTTGACCAAGGGTGGCAGCACCGTACAAACCGATGTGGTCACCGACAACGACGGCAATGTGATCACACCCAGTTCTTACACCCTCTCTAATGTCAGTTTCCCGTTGGGAACGACACCGACCGGCGCCGAGTTCAATTCATTTGACTTCAGTTTGGAGGACGGCACCTCATTGACCAATGTGGCCTTGGAA